>DAIOET010000053.1:0-16916 GCA_036746135.1 Cupriavidus sp. | reverse complement strand
CGTACCACCGGGTTCGGCCGTAACAAACCTCCTCCGGTTCGGCGGGACCATACTCGTGGTTATAGCCAACCGTAATAATGGCGCGCTCACAGTCGATTGCGATGTGCGCCGACTGAGGGGCGTCCTTGCCAGCATAGTGATGGTATAGAGGCGCCACCCGTCTACGCAGACCATCGAGGTCGCATTTGAGCACCAGCGGTTTCTCTGGGCCTGCGTGAATGTTTGCGTTGATCATGATTACTCCCGAATCTCATCGCCAAGTTCATGATCCAATTGTATTCACGAAAAAATCCAAGAGCAATGTTTTCAATCAGGGCAATTTTACGGATTTATTGAAGGCAATTTCTGATATTCACTTATCAAATCCTAAGTCATTGATATCTAAAAAATTTAGCACCCGATTCCCCCTGAAATATCTTCACAGCGCCCTCCATTAAGGCTTTACAAATGGGACTTCATCCCTCGAAATTCTTGACAAATCGACTGTGACGTTTTGAAAACAACAGGGCGGTGCGCGTCGAGCAGTCTAGGAAGCACCCGTCGCCAGGCGGAAGTTGGTTCCAGAATTTACGATAAGCCTAGGGGCAGCGAGGCGTGGGTATCCAATACCAGGCGGTCATTCTTTCGAGATCGGCTTGCTAAAGGCCGCGCCATCAAAACTGTGTCCGTACCGGATTCAGGGGCCCTTATTCTTCTGTATGCAGCCAATGGAGGACGTCAGATTCTCGCCAGCGAAGCGGATAGCCTGGGCCCAAATAGGCCGGAGGCGGCAGGGTCCATGGGCGGACTCTCAGGCGACGGCGGACTGCCGCGGGGGTAAGGCCTAGCAGCTCGGCTAGGTCGTGGATATCGAGGTAGGTGAATATTGGTTGCATGCGTAGTGTAGCAACCAGTTTTTTCAGACGGCTCTTTCTAATGCCTTTACAATTGGCTTATCAAGTGCCGTGTCGATTGATGCAAAGAAGGGCTACGAGGTGGTGCGACCGACTAACCCCACCCCCTAAAGTTAGCGTTCACTGACCGGATTATTTGCCTTATCTTCACGCGCAGGAAAACCGTGAAGGTGGCACAGCCAGCGTGGCAAATAGATAGCTGCAACCCTTACCCAGCAAGGGCTGCAGACAAGTTTGAGGTGCAAAGCGCGTATCTATTTGACAGATTTGCAGCTAAGTTTTTTTCGTTGCCAACCCCGCTGACAGATGCCGAATCGGCGTCCGTCACCGCACCTTCATCTGCCTCATCTGCCATCCCGGAAAATTCCAGCGGCGCCCGCCCGGCGGACCTGGCCCCTGTTCACTACACGCCACCGCATCTCGCGCAGCGCATACGCGCCGAGCAGGCCGCGATGGAGGCCAAGGGGGGAACTGGCGGCGAGCGCAAGACCATCACCGCACTCTTTGCCGATATGGCTGGGTCCACGGCGATGATCCAGGATCTGGACCCGGAAGAAGCACGTCGCCTCATCGATCCCGTCGTCACGCTGATGATGGAGGCGGTGCACCACTACGAGGGCTACGTGGCCAAGTTCCTTGGCGACGGCGTCCTGGCGCTGTTCGGCGCACCCATTGCCCACGAGGACCACGCACTGCGCGCCGTCTACGCTGCGCTGCGGATGCAGGAAGCCATGCGGCACCTCAGCGATCGGGTGCGGCTGGATCGCGGCGTTCCGCTGCAGATTCGCGTCGGCATCCACACCGGCGAGGTGGTCGTCCGGTCCATTCGCAAAGACAATCTGCATACCGACTACGATCCCGTGGGGCATACGATTCACATTGCATCCCGGATGGAAGGCATTGCCACGCCGGCTTCGATTCTGGTCAGCACGTCCACCCACAAACTGGCCGAAGGCTATTTCGAGTTCAAGGCGCTGGGCACCACCGATGTCAAGGGCATGCGCGATCCCCTCGACGTCTACGAGGTGCAGGGGCTTGGTGCGTTGCGGACCCGCCTGCAGGTTGCCGCGCACCGTGGCCTGGCACGGTTCGTCGGCCGCGAGGACGAACTGCAGCAACTGCACAATGCCCTGGCGCTGGCCAGGTCGGGAAAAGGGCAGATCGTCGGCGTACGTGGCGAGGCCGGGGTAGGAAAGTCGCGTCTGTTCCACGAGTTCAAGGGACGAGCGCAACAAGGCTGCCAGGTGCTGGAAACGTTCTCGGTCTCCCACGGCAAGGCATTCGCCTATCTGCCACTGATCGAACTGCTGAAAAATTACTTTCAGATCGGCGCGCAGGACGCGCAGCGGGCATGTCGGGAAAAAGTGACCGGCAGACTGCTCACGCTGGATCGTTCGCTGGAAGCGCACCTGCCCTACCTCCTCTTTCTGCTCGGCGCGAGCGAGCCGGAGTCCGCGCTACCCACGATGGACCCAGTCATCCGACGCCAGCGGACCTTCGAAGCCATTGCGCAGCTCCTTGTCCGCGAGAGCGTCGACCAACCGCTGCTGATCGTCTTCGAGGACCTCCAGTGGCTCGATGGCGAAACAGAGGCATTCCTGAACCTCCTCATCGACCACGTGCCCGACGCGCAGATACTGCTGCTGGTCAACTACCGCCCCGAGTACGCGCACGAGTGGGGCCGCAGATCCTGCTACACCCAACTCCATTTGGAGCCACTGGGTCCCGCCGAAGCCCGGGGGCTGCTCACGGCGTTGCTCGGCGATGACCGCAGCCTTGCGCCGCTCAAGGAACTGGTCCTGGCCAAGACGGAAGGCAATCCGTTCTTCATGGAGGAAGTGGTTCAAACCCTGGTCGAGGAGGGCGCGTTGCTTGGCCATCCCGGTTGCTATCGCATTGCAACAGCCCCGGCCCTGCTGCACATTCCCACGACGGTCCAGGGCGTGCTGGCCGCCCGCATCGACCGGCTCGCTCTGCCGCAGAAAGAGCTATTGCAGACGCTGGCCGTCATTGGTAAGGAATTCCCCTTGCGTCTTGTCCGCCTCGTCGCCGCTTCCGATGAAAGCCAGTTGCATCCGCTGCTCGCCGACCTGCGGGCGGCGGACTTCATCTACGAGCGCCCCGCCTTCCCGGAGGTTGAGTACGCATTCAAGCACGCGCTCACGCAGGAAGTTGCCGCCAACTCGCTCCTGATCGCGCGGCGCAGCGAACTGCACGAGAACACGGCCCGTGCCATCGAGACGCTGTTTCCGGATCAGCTAAACGACCACTGCGGCGAACTCGCTCACCACTACAGCCTGAGCGGAAATATTCCGAAAGCGATCGAATATCTGCACGGCGCGGCCCAGCAGGCGCTACAGCGCTCCGCCCAAGCGGAGGCCATCCGGCATCTCGGAACGGCACTCGACTTGCTCGGACACTTGCCCGATACGCCGGAACGCGCGCGCCAGGAACTTACGCTGCTGCTCACGTTGGGACCAACCCTGATGGCGACTCGCGGCCAGGCATCCCCAGAGGTCGAAAGCACCTACCGGCGTGCGCTGGCGCTATGCGAGCACCGCGAAGACACTTCCTATTTCTTCTCGGCGCAACTAGGGCTATGGGCCTTCTATCAACTGCGGGGCCAGTACAACGTGTCATCGCCGCTGAGCAAGCGGCTCGTTGGTATGGCGCTACGCTCGCAAAAGCCGAACCAGCTCGCCGAAGGTCACCGCGTCGTCGGCGCGACGATGTTCCGTCTCGGCGAGCTCGAACAGGCGCGCACCCACTTCGAACAGGTGCTGGCGCTGCGACGCCCGGAACCGCCCCAATACGATTACATGATGGGTTATGGACGAGATCCCGCTGTTCATGCCATGAGTACGCTCGGCTGGATTCTTTGGTACCAGGGCTGGCCGGATCAGGCACGAGCGCGCTGCCATGAAGCGCTGGCGATGGCACGAGAGCGTCCAGACACCGTCAACCTTGCGCTTTGCCTGGTGTTTGCCGCCGAAGTCCACCGCCGCCGGCGCGAGGTGCGAGAAACCGGTGAGTACGCCAAGGCCGCCATCGCCGTTGCGTGCGAACAGGGATTCCCGATCTATCTGGCATGGGGCACCGTGCTGCAGGGATGGGAAATGGCAGAGCGGGGAAATCCTGCGGAAGGTATTGCGCGCATCCATCAAGGCTTGACTGCCTATGCTGCAACCGGCGCGTCGCTGGGTCGCCCCAATCTCCTCGCCATGCTCGCCGAAGCCTGCGGCAAGGCCGGCAAGCCCGAGGCAGGCGTGGATTACCTTGCCGAAGGACTCGATTTTGCGCACGACACCGGGGAGATCATCGACGAAGCCGCACTGCATCGCCTGAAGGGAGAACTGATACTTCAAATCTCCCCGCAACGGGAAGACGAAGCGCTGGCGTGTTTTCAGAAGGCGATCGAGGTCGCGCGCCACCAGGGCGCCCGGTCATTGGAATTGCAGGCTACGCTCGCCCTCGCCCGCCTGTGGCGGCACCAGGGCAAGCCCGATAGTGCACGGGAGATTCTGTTGCCGATCCATCGCACCTTCACGGAAGGCTTTGACTTGTCCGACTGGAACGAGGCCAAGGTCGAACTCGAACTACTGATCGCATAGAAAGATGCCACAGTCCTTGCGCCAGTCCTCGCGCTCCTCGATGACCCATGCAAGATCGATTGCAATGCGCGACCGGTTTGTCGCGCTGTGGGCGCGCTGTGGCGGCATGCGCGGCGAGGCGGTCTATGCCGACCTCGCCCGCCGCTATGCCGAGCCGGCGCGGCACTATCACACGCTGCAGCATGTGCGGCGCTGCTTGCGGGACCTGAACTGGGCGCGCTGCGCAATCGCCGATGTCGACGTGGTCGAACTGGCGCTGTGGTGCCATGACGTCATTTTCACCCCCGGTGCGGCTGACAACGAACAACGCAGCGCCGCGTGGTTCCGACAGTGGGCGCAAGCCGATATCGCCGGCATGGAGCGCGTCAGCGAACTGATTCTGGACACGTCGCATACCCAGCCGCCGTCGGACGCCGCGGGTCGGTTCACCGTTGACATCGACCTGGCTGTCCTGGGCTATCCGCTGGCATGGTTCCGCCGAGACGCCGTGCATCTGCGTGCGGAGCGGCCCGATCTCGACGATGTCACCTATGACAGCCGCGAACGGGGATTTCTCGGCGCGCTGATGGCCCGCCCACGCATCTACCTGACCGAGCCGTTTTACGCACGCTATGAAGCCCTGGCACGCGCAAACCTTGCGTGGCGGCTTGCACAGCCATCGCCGCCCGGCCCCGCATCACCACTCAGAGAAACTCCGCTTTGATATCGACAGTCGATTTCTGGCCGACGCTCTCGTAGTGTTGCGCCAGCCACGCGGCAGCCTGCTCCCGGCCCTGGTCTCGCAATTGGCACAGGAACGACCAGTCCCCGTTGTACTTGCTCGATACATGGAGCGCGGCCATCGTCTCGTCGGAGCGAATCGAGTGGATCAGCATTTCCTTCATGTCGTCGCCATCCACCCTGCCCTGCTGAATCAGCGCGGTGACAAACGCAATCGCGCGCATCTCGCGCATCAGTGACGAGTTGAAGCTGACCTCGTTGAGCCGATTGAGGATATCCGCGGCAGTGGTCGGCACACCTCGGCGAATAATCGGATTGATGTGCACGATCACCACGTCCCGCGTACTGCATTCATAAATCAGCGGAAAGATGGCGGGATTACCGACGTACCCACCGTCCCAGTAGTACTGGCCTTCGATTGCCACTGCCTGGAAGAGCGTGGGCAGACATGCTGAAGCAAGCACGGCCTCGACGCACAAATCGGCGCCCGAAAAGAGCCGGATCCTGCCGGTCTCGACATTCGTCGCGCACAGAAACAACCGGATGGGACACTGCTTGCGCAACACCCCGAAATCCACCTGCCGCTCAAGCACGTCGCGCAGGGGATTCATGTTGTAGGGATTGAACTGGTAGGGAGACAGCACGCGCAGGGCCATATCGGCCATCGCATACAACGGCGAATAGTTCAGACCAAAACTATGCGATCCCTTCACCCACGGGAACCAGCGAAATGGGCTATAGCGCTGCGCGGACTGCGCGATGGCGAACCAGAATTCGTGCAGCGCCTGGCGCGCGCCATCCACGCCGCCCTGCATCAGACCATTTGCCAATACCGCGGCGTTCATCGCGCCCGCGCTTGTGGCACTGACGCCCTCGATGGCAAGCCTGCCGTCTTCCAGCAAGTAATCGAGGACGCCCCACGTAAAGGCACCGTGCATACCGCCGCCCTGCAACGCCAGGGCCACGGGCTTTGCGTTCTTGTTGTCCATCGCTGCCCCTCCCGCTGGGCGGCGTGCCACCGCCCCTCTTCGGCTGCGTACCGGCTTTGTATGTTGTGCCGCACTTTTGCTTTCGACACCGGCCAGCCGCCGGCGGCCACCGTCCTGAAATTGTAGTGAAGATATGCGGCCTGCTGGCTGACATCGGTGCGGCCTGGCGTTGGGCGGAACCAGCCCGGTGCGCACCGCGGCGAGTCTCGCCGCCATCTTTGGTACCATCCTGCCCGACAACAAGCACGCAACCCTGGGGAACGAGGCACTATGGGCAAGATTGGCGATCTCGCAGTGAGATTTCGGGCGATTCCTGCTGTGCTGGCCTGCTCGCTATTCGCGGCCTGCACGACAACGGTACCGTCCTATTCCGGGCGCCAACTGTCCACGTACGATATGTCGACCGAGTATGCGACCGAGTACTCGCCGGACGGGTTCACCTTGCTGGTCTACCACCGGTATCAGCAATTCACGATGCTTCGCAGCACCGCTGTGACCGAGTGCAAAACGGCCGCCAGCAATGTTGCCACTAGCCTGGCCAGCCGATGGAACCGGAAACTCGCGCCAGTGGACGACATGCGCGTCCAGTTGAGCACCAGCAGAAATTGGCTCGGGAAAATCACCACTTGTTCAGCCACGGTGCCAGTCGTCTGGGAACACTGAGACGGACCAACGGAAGTTCAACGGCGCTCCAATCGGTCTCTAGTGACTCGACTCCATGTCGGGATTCGCTTCGCCATCCCTGGTTGCGATCAACGATTTCGGCACCAGCAGGATCAGCGGCAGAATCAGCGCATACACCACCGTGGTAGCGACCACACAATAGGTAAATCCGAGGGCGGCGCCGCTGTGATAGATCCATGATCCCAGCAGATCGCCGGCCCGCGCCGAGAATGCGAGGACCCCGTCCACCAGCATCATCAGCGTTCCTTGCAGGCCCGGCGGACATGACCGCATCGCCAGATCGAAGTAGGCTGCGGTGGCGATACCGCCCATCAATCCGATCGGTACCGCGAGTGCCAGCGCAAGGTTGGCCGAGTCGATAAACGCCAGCGGAATCATTTGCGGCACGGCGACGATCGTTCCCCACCATAGCAACTTGTTCAGCGATACCCGCTTGCACAGAAAACCGTACAGCAGGAACGTCGGGACAAAGGCGGCCGCGAATACACCGTTGTAGTAGGAGTAGATGGCATCGGACGCGTGCAGGTCGTTCGTCAGATAGAACTGCAGCGGCGTTGCCGATCCCGGGGCGAAGTTCCACAAGAAACAGATGAGAAGTGCCGGGTAGACTGCCCGGTGTTTCAGGAGCCGTTTGACGTTTTCGATGAAGTGCCCCCCGCTTGCCTGCGGGTTGTCATAGGCGTGATCGAAGACGGAGATCGGCTTCCACAGCCCGAACACGGCAATCGATAACGCGACAATCGCCATCAGAAGGAGCGCCTGCTTCGCGGCAAGATGATCGGAGACATATCCCGAGGCAAACGCCCCTGCCACGACAGGGACGGAGCTGACCGCGTTACCCAGTGCGCTTAGCCGCCCGGACATGGACTTCTGCTGCCCCACCAGTGCGATCAAGCCTTGATAGGCCGCGGCGATAAATCGGGAGGACAGCATTGCCAGCAGCATCCCGACGATCAACCCCGTGTAAGAGGTACCCGAGTACGCCATCCAGACAAATGCGCCGGCGGTGACCGGGGCGAAGATCAGGAAGAAGCCGCGATCGCGCATACCCAGCGGATTCCAATGATCCCGCGCGAGGCCAAAGACGAATGCGACGTATACCGGTATGCCGGTGACCAGCCTGAACATCGAGATCTCGGTAGCCGTCGCATTGAGCTGATTCTTGAGCAGGTACGAGGTCTGGATGTCGACCAGATAACCGGCCGGCGTCGCCAGATGGACGAACAGCGTCAGCCAGCCAAAATACAGCAGGGTTCGGTTGTTGCCCGCGTAACCATTGCGATCGTGAGTGGCCGGCATGCGAGGAGGCGAACAGCGCGACGGAAGGCCGAACGCTCAGCGGTGAAGGCTATCGGCGTCACGTGCGCGACCGCGCGTGCGGCCGGGCCGGTGGCCGATCGTCAACATGCGCGTGCAGCACGTGAGCATCACCGGAACCGTCAGAGCTTGTAGCCGAACCGCCGCAGCAGCGCCTTGCGGTCGGCGACATCGTCCTCGCTCTCCACACCGAGCGGAGGTGCACCATCGACCACGCCCAGGATGCCTCTGCCCTGATCCGTCTGCGCGACGATGACCTGGGTTGGGTTGGCCGTCGCGCAATAGATGCGGCACACCTCCGGCACCGCACGCACGGCACCCAGCACGTTCACCGGGAAGAAGCCATCGCCGAGGAAAATCACGAAGGTATGGCCGGCGGCAATCGCCACGGCATTCTGGCAAGCCAGGTCGATCATCGATTGGTCGGTTCCCGACCAACGTACCAGCCGCTTGCCGGAAGCTTCGCAGAACGCCAGGCCGAAGCGGATACCGGGAACGGTGCCAACGAGCGCTTCGTGCAGGTCCTCGACCGTTTTTATGAAATGGGATTGCCCGAGAATGAAATTGGTGGCCTCGGGCTTAGAGACCTGCACCATATTGAGTTCCACGGCCGCTCTCCACGTTTTGCTCACTGCGTCTATGGTAGGTGTCGGCTTTTCGATTGCAAATCCAGACGGCAACGTGTCGATATCCGCGCGATGTGGGCCTATCGGCTCGGCACAGCCGTTCGCTCATCCAAACGATGGATGGGCAACCGGGACGCCGTGTGGCAAAAAGTGCCTAGCTCGAAGCAAAAGTTGACCCACCTGATTCAACGGGCCAGCACGGACACTTCAACCGGGGATAGAACATGACCACGGCGCGCGCGACAACGAAAGGCGAAGCCATTCATCTTCTCGAAGCCGCAGAAGTCGGACTCATTCAGCTCGACTACGAGACCGGCTGGCAAGACAGCTCCGAACTCAAGCGGCTGGGCGCGGAGGCAGGCATCCGTGTCGAGTATCGCGGACATGAAAGCATTGCCGTCGAATCCCCCGCGGCGCTCGCTGCGGGCTTGAAGCGACCCAAGCTCACGTTCCGGCAACGCAATCTCTTTTGCCAGTTCGAACTTTCCAGCTTGTCCGCGCGAGAACTCGAAGCCCTCGAAGCCAAGGCCGCCAGGCTCGGCGACTACATTCTTGCCGGGCACCTGCTGCGGGAACGCGACGCGACGTGGTCCGAGTAATTCGGCGAGTCATCGTGCGCGGAATCGTGCGGGTAGTCACGCCGCGCTGACGAGCGGCGACCCTCGCACGACAGTTCTTTTGCGCGATCGGCGGCAAACATCAGACTCGCTCGGGCACCTTGCCCACATAGCGGCCCCGTGGCCGGATCACCTGGCCAACGGTCAGTTGCTCCAGGCTGTGGGCAAGCAAACCCACGCTGCGCGCCGTGGCAAACATGCCGAAGGCCGCGTCGTCGGGCAGACCATAGTGGGTAACCAAGGCCGCCAGTGCCACGTCGATATTGGGCTGCAAACCAGTCAGCCGCGTCGCCTTTTCCACAAAGCGCGCAACCACGGGCGACGGATCGAACAGGTTGAGCAGTGCCGTCGCGCGCGGGTCGCCATCGGGATACAGGTGATGACCAAACCCGGCCAGCGGCTGGCCAGTAGACAGATGATGGGCAAGCACTTCGTCTTCGCCCTGTCGATCCAGCTCGCTGAACAGTGCCTTCACGCGGCCCGACGCATCGCCATGCAATGGCCCGGACAGCGTGGTCAGCCCCGACAGCAGGCACGCCGGCAGCGACGCTCCCGTTGACGCGGCAATGCGCGACGCAAACGCCGAACTGGTCAGCTCGTGATCGAGCAGCAGGACCATTGCGGTGCGCAACAACTCCGCCACCGCGGGCTGACCCCAACCCTCGGCCAGCCGTATATGCAACGGTTGCTTTCCCGGCCGCGCGCCGAATGCGTTGGCCAGCAGTCCCACCAGGCCCTGCCCTTCGCCATGCAGCACGCGCGTCATGCGGCCATGCGTGGAATGTCCCGTCGCCGCCAGTTCCGCCAGCATCTTGAACGCCGCCACGCGGCCCGGCTGGCCGACATCCACCGAGGATGAAAAATCCACGGGCTGCGCGGCATCCCAGAGCAGATGCGCGGCCTCTTCAAGCGTGGCCGATTCGGCGAGCGTCACCGCATCCTGTCCCCGGTAGTAAAGCCGCTCGCGCACGAACGTGGAAATGGCCGTGGGGATGCTGGGCTCCGCGCCAAACAATGTGTTGGTGGCCAGCGTCTCGTGCTTGCGACCGGCCTGCTTGCGCTTGGCCAGCGTTGCCACGTCCTCGGCGCGATACAGGCTGCGGCGCGTATCGGCCGGGTCGGACGTGACCTCGATCTTCCCTCGGCTCACATAGGCATACACGGTCTGCGGCCGCACCCCAAGGCGCGAACACGCCTCTTCCATCGATATCCAGGCTCCCACTCGTCACTCGCTCAGATCCATTTATGTTGATTTTATATATCAAGATTGCGCTGTTAATCAACTATTGCCTACGATGTCATCCACCTACCCAGCGAAGATATCCACACACATGACGCCCCAGATCCTGCAACTGAACCCCATCCTGATTCCCGCCGCGAACGAAGAACTGGCCGCGCGCTATCAGGTGCACAAGTATTTCGAGATCGAAGACCAGGCCGCCTGGCTGCGCCAGCATGGCGCGTCCATCGAAGCCGTCATCACGGGCGGTCACACCGGAATCTCGCGCGCGATGCTGGAACAGTTGCCGGCGCTCAAGGTGGTAGCCGTTAATGGCGTGGGCACGGATGCCGTCGACCTGGCGTACTGCCGCGAGCGCGGCCTGCCCGTGACCGCCACGCTGGGTGCGCTGACCGAGGACGTGGCCGATCTGGCCATCGGCCTGCTGATCGCGGCGTGCCGCAACATCTGCGCGGGCGATCGCTTTGTCCGGGACGGACAGTGGGAACTGAATCCGTCGCCGTCCGCCATACCGCTTGCGCGCCGCTTCAGCGGCATGCGCGTCGGCATCGTGGGCATGGGCCGCGTGGGTCGTGCCGTGGCCACGCGCGCGGCGGCGTTCGGCTGCCCCATCCGCTATACGGATCTGCGCGCGATGGACGACGTGCCGCATACCTTCGTGGCCGACCTGATCGACCTGGCGCGCGACAGCGACGCGCTGGTACTCTGCGCCGCCGCTGACAAGGCCGAAGGCATCGTCAATGCCGCCGTGCTCGATGCGCTTGGCCCGCGTGGATACCTGGTCAACGTGGCGCGCGGCCGCCTGGTCAACGAGACCGACCTTGCCGCCGCCATCGAAGCCGGCAGCATCGCGGGCGCGGGCCTGGACGTCTTTGTCGATGAACCGCGCGTGCCGCTGACGCTGCGCCAGTCTGACCGCACCACGCTGCAAGCCCATCGCGCAAGCGCCACTTGGGAAACGCGCGGCGCGATGATGCGCATGGTCCTGGACAGCGTGGCCGAAGCCCTGGCCGGCAAGCGTCCCACGATGAGCCTGACCACCTGAGTCCGCCATCATGGATTTCGTCCTGCCGCCACCAGTGCCATGCGCCCTGCCCGTCGCGCACAGCACCGCGTACTTCCCCATCCATCGCGTCTTCTGCATCGGCCGCAACTATCGTTGGTTGCCCGACGAACCCGCGCCAACGGACATGCCAGCGTGGTTCATGAAGCCGGCCACCGCCGTGGAACTGGCGTCCGACACATTGCCCTACCCGCCCGGCACCGATGCGTTTTGCCATGAAGTGGAGCTGGTCGTTGCGATTGGCCGGGGCGGACGCGATATCGATCCACGCGATGCGTCGGACCATATCTGGGGCTATGCGGCCGGCCTGGACATGACGCGCCGTGACCTGCAACTGCAGGCCAAGCAGAACGGCGGCCCGTGGGAACCGGCCAAGGCGTTCGACCACTCCGCGCCTTGCAGCGCGATTGTGCCGGCAACCCACTGCGGTCATCCGCGCGAAGGCGTGATCCACCTGTCCGTCAATGGCGTGGAGCGCCAGCGTGCCGATCTGGCGGACCTGCTCTGGTCCGTGCCTGAACTGGTGGCGATGTTGTCTCGCTCGGTGTCGCTGCTGCCCGGAGATCTGATCTTCACCGGCACCCCAACGGGCGTGGCGCCTTTGGAACCGGGCGACGTCATTCACGCGGGTGTGGCCGGCATCGGCGAGATCACGCTGACGGTCACCCGCGCATAGCGCCCATACCAACGCCCATACCAATACTTTCATGGAGACAACCTTGAACCCATCCCGAAAAATCGCGCTGGTCACCGGCGCCGGCAGTGGCGTTGGCCGTCTGACCGCGTTGGCGTTGCTCGAAGATGGCTGGACGGTCGTGCTGGCCGGCCGGCGTGCCGATCCGCTGCAGACGCTGGTGGCCGACGCCGCAGCGCGCGGCCAGACGGCCTTGGCCGTGCCCACCGACGTGACCGATCCCGCCAGCGTGCAGGCACTGTTCGACACCATCGAGCGCGAATTCGGGCGGCTGGACATGCTGTTCAACAACGCGGGCGTGAACGCCCCGGCCGTGCCGATGGACGAGTTGCCGCTGGACAAATGGTTCAACGTCATCAATACCAACGTCACCGGCGTATTCCTGTGCGCGCGCGCCGCGTTCGCACTGATGCGCCGTCAGTCGCCACAAGGCGGACGCATCATCAACAACGGCTCAGTCTCGGCCCACACGCCGCGTCCGTTCACCGCGCCGTACACGGCCAGCAAACACGCCGTCTCGGGTCTGACCAAGGCACTCGCGCTCGATGGCCGCGCGTTTCATATCGCCGCCGGCCAGGTGGATATCGGCAATGCGCTCACCGAGTTGTCCGAACGCATGACGCGCGGTGTGCTTCAGGCCAATGGCACCACGGCGCCCGAGCCAATGATGGATGCCAGCCACGTAGCCAATGCCGTGCGCCATATGGCGTCGCTGCCGCTGGACGCCAACGTGCTGAACATGACCGTCATGGCCAGCGCCATGCCGTTCGTCGGCCGAGGCTGATACCAAAAACGTACCGATTGCCGCGCCGCCACGGCTTCGCATCCGTGGGGCGCCACCAGAGTTGACCAGAGTTAACCAATATCCAGACGGAGACACACCATGCGAATCCCCACCCGAACGCTCACGACCCTGATTGGCGCGCTCACCGGCTGCGCCACCATGATGATGCTGCCGGCCGCGGCCTCGGCACAGGGCAACTACCCCTCCCGCCCCGTCACGATCATCGTGCCGGCACCGGCGGGCGGCGGCATCGACCTGATCGCCCGGGTGGTGGGCGAAAAACTGTCGGTCAAGTTCGGCCAGCCGTTCATCGTCGAAAACCGCCCGGGCGCATCGAACAACCTGGGCACGGCCGTGCTGGCCAACGCCAAGCCCGATGGCTACACCATCGGCATCGTCGGCGGCAGCCACAACATCAATAAATTCCTGTTCAAAAACCTGGGCTGGGACCCGGAAAAGAGCTTCGAACCCATCGTCTATACGCACGAGATTCCGCTGGTGTTCGCGGTCTATCCCAAGCTGCCGGTCAAGACCGTTCCCGAACTGGTGACCTGGATGAAGGCCAACCCCGCCGACGCCAAGATAGCCACCTCAGGTCGCGGCAGCGCGCAGGAAATGGCCGCCGAAATGTTCCGCATGGTCAGCGGCGCGCCGGCACTGCTGGTGCCCTACAAGGGATCGTCCGCCGCGCATCCCGACCTTATCGCCGGCCGCACGGTGCTCTACATCGACACGATCAGTGCCATCCAGGAACAGGTGAAGTCCGGCAATGTGCGCGCACTGGCGGTGTCCACGCGCAAGCGGTCCAAGGCCTTGCCCAATGTGCCCACCGCCGAGGAGCAAGGTCTTAAGGGTTACGACGCCAACACCAACGGCGGCTTCCTTGCCCCGGCCAACACGCCGAAGGAAATCGTGGCGAAGCTCAACACCGAGATCAATGCGGTGCTGAAGCTGCCTGAGGTGCGCGCCAAGCTGGAAACGGCCGGCATCGACGTGCAAGGCGGCACACCGCAGGAGTACGCGGCGCTGATCAAGTCGGACCTGGCCAAGTGGGGCAAGGTGGTCAAGGAAGCGGCGATCCAGCCCGAGTAATCGATCCACAGCCATCTACCGGATACGCCTGCGGATCGTTACTCGATTCACGGGCGTCCGCGTGGTAGCCTGCACCACTTCAATCTAGAGAAACGCAAATCGATCACGTGAAACGACGGCATATCGTCGTCGGCCACGATTTGCGTCATATGGGATACGGGAGGCAGGAAATGAAGATGGATGCTTTTGCGTTCGGCACAACGAACTGGGCGGAAGTCGAACGAACGGAGCATCCGGGGGAAACCGGCATGGCTTACTGGCGTACGCGTTCTTTCGGCGATCCATCCAATCAGATTCGCGTGCGGATGGTTGAATATACGGCCGGCTACCTGGCGGACCACTGGTGCAAAAAGGGACACATCCTCTTTTGCATGGAAGGCGAACTGGAAACGACGCTGGAAGACGGGCGGAAGATCGTATTGACCCCGGGGATGAGTTATCAGGTTGGCGACAATGCCGAAGCCCACCAGTCCTATACAAAGACCGGTGCCCGACTCTTCATCGTCGATTGAGCCAATGTTCGACGTGCGCGGCTACCGTCCGGCAAGCTCGTGAAGCAGCTTCTGCACGATGCGCTCATGCTCCTCCATTGCCTCGTCGAGCGACGCCGCGCCAAAACTCTCGTTGTCATGCCCGGACAGCCCTGTCACGCGCGTGATGAAAACAAGCCCGTCCGCGGCGTCCGACATGCCACGGAAGCGGGTTGTCACCATGCCGCCGGATTCCTCTAACAGCGTGCGGCGGAATATGAGGTCGTTCTCGGCCATCCAACGAGACCATTCGTCTGGATTAGCAACCTCGACCGGCCGGTTTTTCTCGTCGAGGATATAGAGGCGGCGCCACTTCCGTGGACGTTCAGGGTCCTTCATGGGCCGCCTCGATTCGATGGCTGGTGCGACTCGCCTACGGGTTAATGAATCTGCATACCCCGCAACGCATGAATGCGTTCGTGGTGCTTCTGCATCCCCTCGTATTGGCGCAGAAGCACTGCGCGCACGTGCTCCGGCATATCGTTCGTCAGCGCCGAGCGGTACTCGCGCCTGGCAGCCTCTTCCTCGCGCTCGCACAATTGCAGCACCGCATCGTCGTTGTGCGGCGCGATGATATGCATCACCTCCATCCAGCCCCGATGCATCGTGCCCGTCATGGAGCCACGGTCGCGCGGCACCGCGCCCAGGGCGCTCACCATCGCCTGCAACTCGGTCACCGAATTGCGGCAGGTTTCGGCAGTGCCGGTCAGGACGCTGCGCATCTCGTCATTGCCCACTTCGCGGGCGCCGGTCATGCAAACACGTTCGCCATCCCTGCCGACCTCGATCAGGTGGTTCAGCGTGGAGGCAAGTTGTCCTTGAGCATTGGTCATGGCGATCTCCCAGCCCGGATCGGGCAAATGTCTGCCTGGACACACGCCCGTCGTGCGGTGCCAGGCTTGGGATTGACCACGTAGAAGGTCTGGAACTCCCTATTCGGCCTGCACCATCGCCGAGCGCGGGACTTGTCCGGCCACAAGCTCAGTATAGAAACGGGGCGGAATCACGCCATAGGGCCCCGGCTTCACTTGCAAGCGCCCGGTGGCGGGCGACGGTTGCTGCGCGCGGTTTCAATGGAAGTGCGTTGCCGGACTACTTCAGCGCCTTCTGGGCGGTCTGGGCAGTCTTCGCAATCATCTCGCGCAGCCAGGCATGCCCAACGTCGTCATCGTCGCGGCCGTGCCAGACTGCTTGCATGATTTCCGTCCTGGATTGATAGGGCGGCGCGCGACGCGCCAGGCCCCCACGGTTTGCGAGAGCCAGGGCTAGCGACGCGGGCACGATCGACAGCATGTCCGTCTCGCGGAGCAGTGCGGGAATGGCAAGTGCGTGGGGGACCGTGATTCTCAAGCGCGGCGCTTCTCCAGACGCCAGCAGCGCCTCTTCCAACGCGCGTCGATCGAACATCTCGGACTGACGGGCCAGTCCGCGTTCGACGATGAATCCCCCGACTGCGCCCTCCTCCTGCCCACCAACGGATAGCGTGACAAGCGGGTACTTCGTCAAATCCTCGATCTTGAGTTTCCGGCGTGAAGCGGGGTGTCCCTGGCACATCAGGATCGACTCGCCCTGGTCCATCAACGTGCGCGAATTCAGGCGGGGCGGCACCTGGGAAAAGATGCCGATGGCGATATCGATTCGCCCCAGGTCGATCTGCTCTGCAAGGTCCAGTCGCGTCGATGGCCGAATGACAAGGTCGACGCCAGGCGCCACCTTCCGCAACGCACGGGACAACGGCGCGACGATCACTTCCGTGACGTGATCGTTTGCCGCAATGACGAACCGCCGCCTGGACTGAGCTGGAGAAAACGGCTCCGCGCCAAGCGTGTTTTCGATACGGCGAAGCGAATCCAGCAGCGTTGGCGCCATCGCCATCGCGCGGCCGGTCGGCACCATGCCCTTCCCCATTCGTATGAAAAGCTCGTCGCCGACCAGTTCGCGCAGCCTGCGCAGCGCGTGGCTGACGGCCGATTGCGTGAGATGCAGACGCTTGCCCGCCAGAATCAGGTTCCGCTCCTCATAGACGGCCTCGAACACCTTGAGAAGGTTCAGGTCC
>DAIOET010000052.1:0-17555 GCA_036746135.1 Cupriavidus sp. | reverse complement strand
AATCAGGTTCCGCTCCTCATAGACGGCCTCGAACACCTTGAGAAGGTTCAGGTCCATTCGTCCGATGCTCATGATGCCGCTCCCTCATTGAATGCCGTTCATTATGCTATTGCATAGACATCAATTCCATTCAATTCACAGGCGGCGCATGATTGGGTCCAACCAACGGACAGGAGACGCCACCATGACGGCCGGAACACTGAACAACGATCGCCAGGCGCTGATCGAGCGCTGCATTCCCTTCCTTGACGAAGTGAAGGATCTGACCACCAGCACCGAGGTCGAAAGCTGGCTCAATCAAAAGTACGGGCCCGACAGCGAGTTCTATCAAACCCTGTCTGCCCTGGTGCGCAAGGGTGTGGAGGACGGCTGGGCGGCCAATATCGACATCGAGGGCCCGAACTATCGTCGCAGCCGCATCGCGGAACCTTCCGAGCACACGCTCCATTTCAGCATCACTGCGGTGTATATGGACAGCACCGGCAATCACCAGGGGCATCCCGATGGTCGATTCCGAGGGCAATACCACGGCCATCCCTATGGCGAATTCAATATGGTCGTCCCGTTGAATCCGGGCGCGGCTCTCAACGGTCCAAACGGCTGGTGTACTGGCGGCTGGACCGCCCCCACGCCGGGCAGTCATCACTATCCGGAAGCAAAGGGTGGCGCGGTGATTGCGCTGTTCTTCCTGCCTTCCGGTCGGATTTCCTACCATGTTGCCCCGCAGGAGTGAGTCATGGCGCAGATGGCAAGCGAATGGTCCCAGGATGCGATCGCGCAGTGCATCACGTCCGTCGTCACCTCGCGGCGGTCCGTCCGTGCGTTCAAGCCTGAGCCCGTGTGCCAGGAAACCGTCGAACAGATCCTGCGGGAAGCCGCGACCGCGCCCAGCGGGGCCAACATTCAGCCCTGGCGGGTATATGTGGTCACCGGCGCGGTCAAGGATCAACTGACCGACATTCTGGTCGCCGCCCACCGCGCGGGGGCAACTCCCGCGCCCACTCACTTCCCCGAACCGTTACCCGACGTATTTCGCACAAGACTGATGGATTTCGGCACGCGCTATTACGCATCGCTTGGCATCGATCGCAGCGACACCCCGGCGCGCATGCGTCAGACCGAAAGGAATTTCTCCTTCTTCGGCGCACCGGTGGGACTCATCATCAGCATCGACCGCCGCCTGAAGCCGCACAGCTGGATCGACATCGGCCTCTTTGCACAGAACCTGATGATTGCCGCGAAAGCGCGTGGCATCGACACGTGCCCTCAGGTGGCCTTCGCACCGTTCCACGAGCAGATTGCATCGTATCTGGACATGCCCGCGGAGGAAGTCACTGCCTTCGGCATGTCCCTGGGATTCGGAGATCCCGAGGCCGAGGTCAATCAGACCAGGATGCCGCGCGAGCGCGTGCAGGACTTCGCTCGCCTATTGGGGTTTCCGGGCACCGTCAGTCATTGATCGCCTTGCCGACGCGGCAGCACCCATCCCAACGGACCGGAACCGGTCCCACCCATCGATAACAACACGCACAACACGTATCAAAATGACCGCACTTATCCATGCCAAGCGTCCCGCAACGGGTGTCGGCATTCTGCCGAAGCTCGTACTGACAGGGACCATGCTTACCGTCGGCGCTTTGCTGTCCTCGGTTGCGATGGCCTCCGATCCCGCCACCTCGGTCTCCAGCAAGGAGTCGCCCGACGACTACTTTCACACAGGGGCTGGCGCAAGATATCTACGCCGTGCCGACGAAGACCTCGTTGCAAAACCGCTGCGTGACAACATGACCGTGCTGATGGGATCGGGCGGCAACATCACTGTGCTGTCGACACGGGAAGGCAAGTTTCTGGTCGATGCCGGCATCAGCAAGTCCCAGGAGAAGCTACAGGCAGCGCTCAACGCAATCGGACCTCGCCCGCTCCGCTACGTGGTGAACACCCATTGGCACTGGGACCACACCGACGGCAATGCATGGATGCACGACGCGGGCGCCACGATCATTGCGCAGAGGAACACGTTTAAACACCTCACCGAGAGAACCCATGTCAACGCGTGGAACTGGACGTTCGACCCGGTGCAACAATCGGCGCGCCCGACGCTGCTGATCGATAACGAAAAGACGTTCAACTTCGGGGGCGTCTCGATTGAAGTGGAGAACTTCGGCCACGGTCATACGGACGGCGATCTATGGGTCTACTTCAAGAACGCGGACGTGCTGGTACTCGGCGATACCTTCTGGAACGGGTTCTATCCCTACATCGACAACGAGGATGGTGGCAGCATCGACGGCGCGATCAAGTGGGCAAACAAGGCGGTAGCCCGGACGACCGATCACACGATCGTCATTCCGGGGCATGGGGCGGTAGGCACGCGGGCACAGCTTATCGAGTTTCGCGACATGCTGGTAACCGTGCGCAACAACGTGGCGGCACTCAAGAACGCAGGGAAATCGCTGACTGAGATTGTTGCCGCCAAGCCGACGGCGGCGTTCGACGCTAAATGGGGAAACTTCGTATTCAACGGCGATCAATTCACGAGGATGGTGTACGCCGGGTTGTAGACCGATGTTGTGATATCGAGCCATCCCCCGCTCCCCTGCCTCACTAGCGGCCCCCGGCGCCTACATGCCGGGGCCATGCAGGCACATCACAGGTTCTGGGCAGGCCGGTCTCGAACAACTGCCTCGCAGGGCAGCAGCCTATCCCCCTCGCCAAGCTCTGTGGCGTGATGAACGCCCCATTCGATTAGAGACTCCAGAATCGGCCTCAGACTTTCGCCAAGCGGGGTGAGGAGGTACTCGATTCCCTGACGATTTCCGGCATCGGGCTGCCGCATCAACACGCCATGTTCCTCAAGCGCCCGTAGTTGCTCGATCAGAACCTTCTGGGAAATCCCGGCGATGCGATTCTCCAGATCGCAAGTACGGTGTGGGCCGTCCAGGAGCACATAAAGGATGAGCGCCTTCCAGCGTCCTGACAGGACCCCCAGCGCCCGCTCAATGGGCAACCCCGGCAGTCTCTTGACGATCTTCATCTGACTTCACTGACCAATTGGTGTGTAGATGGAAACGGCTATCGAAAAGTAAGCTCTTTTCACGATAACCCCAGCGCAAAGAAGATCATGATAGACCTGTTCGACCCTGTAATGCTTGCCGATACCGTTCGCCTGAACAACCGTATCGTCATGGCACCGATGACTCGCACCCGGACGACCGATGGTGACATCCCGAATGCATTGATGGCCACTTACTACGGGCAGCGGGCCAGCGCCGGCCTGATCGTGGCAGAGGCAACGGACGTCGCTCCATCCAGCAAGGGCTACGCGAGAACACCGGGCATCTACACTGAAGCCCAACGTCGAGGCTGGCGGCTGGTGACCGACGAAGTGCATCGCCACAACGGGACGATATTCGCGCAGATCTGGCACGTCGGCAGAATGGCCCATCCTTCGTTGATGCCGAATGGCGAGACGCCTTTGGGGGTCACCACGCAAAGGGCTGACGGCTCCGATGTGTTTGCTCACGACGAGGAAGGCAAGCTACGCTTCGTGCCCGCGGGCACCCCGCGACAGCTCGGCACCGGCGAAGTATCAGCCTTGGTCGGCACGTTCGCCCAAGCCTTCGCCAGCGCACGGGATGCCGGTTTTGATGGTGTGGAGCTTCACGCGGCCAACGGCTATCTGCTTGAGCAGTTCATGAACTCGGTCCACAACACCCGCACTGATTGCTATGGCGGCGCAAACATCAAAGATCGGACGCGCTTTCTCACGGAAGTCGTCGACGCTGCGGTGCGCACGTTCGGTCCGGGCCGCGTCGGGGTGCGGCTGTCTCCCTTCGGCGCGTATAACTCCATGCCGCCTGACCCGCTCGCGGAGGAAACGCTGCTGTACCTCTGCGAGGAGCTTGGCCAACGCGGTGTCGCATATATTCATCTGCTATACGAATTGCTGCCTTCGGGAAACATGGAGAGCGCTCAGTTCAAGGAATCCCACATCGATCATGTGGTGCTCGCCAAAGTTCGCGCGGCGTTTCCCGGCACGATCATCTGGTGCGGTGGATTCACAACCCGCGAACGCGCTCAGGCAGCGCTAGACACTGGGTTAGTAGACTTGATCGCGATGGGCCGGCCCTTCATTGGCAATCCAGACCTCGTTGAACGCCTCCGGCATGGCTGGCCGATAGCTGTCGCGGACCGGTCCAGCTATTACACTCGGCGCGGCGAGATCGGATTTACCGACTTTCCTGCCTATCGAGACAGAAATCCAGCAGGCGCCGCCGGCTGACGCGGACATGGCCGGGTTCCATGACTATCGGCGATGGCAATGTGAATCCAAGAGGCAGGCATCCGGCCCTATGACAGTCCTGAACACAAGCCCCTTCAGCCAGCAAATTCGGCAACCGCCCGATTGAACGCGCTTGGGTTGGCGATATTCATACCGTGAGAGGCGCCGGCAATGGTCTGGCGCTCAGCGCGCCCGATCCATTCTTGTAGCTTTTCGACCGTGCTGCGGAACATGCGCGGACTCTTTTGCCCATCGATCAGCAGGGTTCGACACAGAATGTCTCGGGCGTCTTCGCGCCTGTAAGCGGGCAGCGGGTCGCGCAGTTGTTTCGGAAGTGTGAGCGCATTGTCCAGCGCCATCCCGCGGAATCCCTGCGAACTCTTGTTCCAGAAACCGGGCATCGTTACCGAGTCGACAAACAGATTCAGCCCGCCATCGAATTCGCCCTGCTCAATCAGTTCCGCGGCCCTGGCTCTCAACGCATGGACGGCCGGCGGCAAGCTTCCCACCTCTGCTTGCGGCGTTGCCTGCAATGGCCCGCCGGGATCGGCGAGGGTCAGCGTCTTCACCATGTGAGGGTATTGGCGCGCCAGATGGAATGCGATGCAACCACCGCGAGAGTGGCCGACCAGATGGACCGCTCCCAGACCCAGCGCGTCGATAAACTCGGCCATTTCGCCGACGTGCGCCTCCCAGCTGAAGTCGCCGCGTCCGAATGCATTGGTTTCCGGCCAATAGTGGCCCAGGCTGGGAGCGAAGCAGTGGAAGCGCTTCGACAGCGCTGCGATCTGCGGCTCCCAATAGCGGTAGTCGCATAGCGACCCGTGCACGAATACCATCGGCTCGCCGCCGCCAGCTTCCACATAGGGAACGGAGGTGCCGGAGGCAGTGCAAACAAAAGAGGGTTGGGGCCAGCCTCCGGCAAAAGCCAGTGCGGTCAGGGGCGCTCGCGCATTCATGTTTTATCCTTTTGCGAGACTTTGCCGGACGACGTGCAAAAATAAAAACGCATAATTTTGATGGAATCCATCAGATATCCTGATAGCTTCGCGCGGAAAAGCGGATGAGCACCAAGTTGGAAGCGCATGGGCGTCGCCTTACCCTGGGGTGAGCCGTAGTGGCGTCCGCTTGGAACGGACGCGGAGCATATCGCCCTGGGCCGCGACGCTCCCGTGGCTTAGCCTATAGATAGCCTTACCGATCGCCCATGACACCCGATGCAAATCGACTGTCCCACCGTTCTGTTCGGGGCCTTTGACCGCCACAACTTTGGTGATCTCCTGCTGGCACACGTGACGGCCCGGTTCCTTGCACACCGCCGACTGGCGTATGCCGGCCTGATCCAGCGCGACCTGACGGGGCATGGTGGCCATCGCGTGCAGGCCATCACGCGCCTGGCTTCCGCCGTGGGTGACGGCGCAGTTGACATCCTCCACGTGGGCGGTGAAATCCTGACCTGCAGTGCGTGGGAGGCGGCAGTGATGCTGCTTCCGACAGACGCGGCGCGATCAGTCGTCGCCCAGCTTGATGCAGAGCCGCATGAACGGATGGCTTGGGCACACACGATGCTGGGGCTGCCGGATCTGGCGCCCTACCTGCTTACCCGGCGCCTGTTTGCCAATCCCAGGCACGTCACCTACCAGGCCGTTGGAGGCTTCGAACTCGACCGCATTGACCCGGCGATGCGCGACGAAGTCATCGCGAAGCTCGGATCGGCCACGCGCATCAGTGTCCGAGACAGGCAGACCCAAGCGCTATTGTCGGCGTGGGGCATCGCCACTCATCTGGCACCCGACCCAGCCGTGATGGTGGCCGAGTTCTTCGGCGCGCGTATCGATGCACGATGCCGGCGCGGCAAGCTGGCTGCCCTGTTGTCCGCGTTTCCACGCGGCTATCTCGCAATGCAGTTCGCCGCGGATTTCGGCGATGACCGGACACTCACGCAACTTGCCGCCCAGATCCAGCGGATCGCACAGTCCACAGGGCTTGGCGTTGTGCTCTTCCGTGCTGGCGCGGCACCGTGGCATGACGATCTGACCTGCTACCGGCGGCTTATGGCGCTGGTAAGCGGCGCGTCGATTGCGCTGTCCACCTCACTGAACCTGTGGGATATCTGCGCCATCATTTCGCGCAGCCGTGGTTTTGTCGGCAGCAGCCTGCACGGCAGCATTGTCGCTGGCGCCTACGCCCTGCCCTGCCTGGGACTGCTGCGGCCGGGCCAACTACCGTCGGCCTCAAAGCAAGCCGCCTTCTGGTCGTCATGGAGCACGACCGGCCTGCCGGAAACCGTCCCGATAGAGACATTGGCTGACAGCGTGCACCAGGCAATGGCAACCGATCCCGCCGAGCGCGCGAAGCTCGCCAGGGTGCTAGTCAATGCATGTCGCGCAAGCGTTGAGTCTTTGTAGACGAACGCGATTGCCGCGATGAAGCACGGCGATTCACCGTGCATGCGCCTGTCAAGCCACCCGCGCGGCGAGTTGTCACCCATGTCATCGCCCGATTGGCCGAGTACGTCGGCGCCGTCCCTGGCGCGCACTACCGATGCCGGCGCGGTCGCCGAGGTATATGCTCCAACTTGCTGCGATTGCAGCGTGGGTCATCGAAACGATGCCGTGTTTTAACTCGCTCTCGGTGCGTATCCTGCCTGGCTGAACCGGATGCAAGCGCATCCGCTGACATGCCGGCTCGCATGCCTGAAGGCAACATACGGCAGACGGAGAGCTGCGTATGGTTCAGGCGCCAATGGGTGGCACCCCCCAGCTATTGTGGGACGATGGCGAGCGGCTGTTCTATCGAGGGCGCCGCCCCGGCGACAGTTCGGAGCGCGACGTGCTGTTTGCGCGACCCGCGGCCGAACACCCCCCGCCTGCCAGCCTGGACCGCCTGGCTCACGAGCTTGGTCTAAGGGAAGAGCTCGATGGCGCGTGGGCAGTGCGCCCGCTGGAACTGGCGCGCGATGCCAGCCGGACCCTGCTGGTCCTGGAGGACCCCGGCGGCGAGCCGCTTTCGCGTTTGCTCGGCGCTCCCATGAAGATCGCGGATTTCTTGCGGCTCGCCGTCTGCATCGCCTCGGCATTGGGCAAGCTGCACCAGCGCGGCCTCGTCCATAAGGATCTCAAGCCCGCCCATATTCTGGTGAACTGCGCCGATGGCCAGGCACGACTGACCGGCTTCGGCCTCACTTCGCGCCTGCCGCGTGAGCGGCAACCACCCGAGCCGCCCGAGACGATTGCCGGCACGCTCGCCTACATGGCGCCCGAACAGACCGGTCGGATGAATCGCTCGATCGATTCACGCAGCGACCTTTATGCACTCGGCGTCACGCTGTACCAGATGCTGACCGGCGCTTTGCCATTTGCGGCCGCCGATCCGATGGAATGGGTGCATTGCCACATCGCCCGCCTGCCGATGCCGCCGAGCCAGCGGTTGGCGAGCGTCCCGGCGATGGTCTCCGACATCGTGATGAAGCTGCTGGCCAAAACGGCCGAAGAGCGTTACCAGACGGCCACCAGTGTCAGGCACGATCTGCAGTCCTGCCTCGACGACTGGCACCGGCAGCGTCGCATCGATGACTTCCGCCTGGATGAACACGGCACGCCCGACCGCCTTCTTATTCCTGAAAAACTGTACGGGCGTGAACGCGAGGTCGACACGCTGGTGGCTGCGTTCAATCGCACCGTCAGCAAGGGCGTACCGGAGCTGGTGCTGGTCTCCGGATATTCCGGCATCGGCAAGTCCTCGGTCGTCAACGAACTGCACAAGGTGCTGGTGCCCCCGCGCGGGCTGTTTGCGTCCGGCAAGTTCGACCAGTACAAGCGCGACGTTCCCTATGCGACGCTGGTACAGGCATTCCAGACGCTGGTGCGACCGCTGCTTGGCAAACGCGACGCCGAACTGGCGGGCTGGCGCCGCGCGTTGCAGGAGGCGCTGGAGCCGAATGCCCGGCTCATGACCGATCTGATCCCCGAACTGAAGCTCATCATCGGTGAGCCGTCACCGGTTCCGATACTCGATCCTCTACAGGCGCAACGCCGTTTTCTGCTCGTATTCCGGCGCTTCATCAGTGTGTTCGCACGTGCCGAGCACCCGCTCGCACTATTTCTTGACGATCTGCAGTGGCTCGACGCTGCCACGCTCGACCTGCTCGAAGACCTGCTGACCGGATCGGATCTTCAGCACCTGATGCTGATCGGCGCCTACCGTGACAATGAGGTCGATGCCACGCATCCGCTGATGGTCAAGCTGCAGGCGATCCGGAATGCCGGAGTCAGGATCGAAGCCATCCAGCTGGTACCGCTTGCCAGCGTGCATATCAGGCAATTGATCACGGAGGCGCTGCATTGCGAGCCAGGCCGCATTGAAGAACTGGCGCGGCTGGTTCATGGCAAGACCGGCGGCAATCCGTTCTTCGTGATCCAGTTCCTGCACGCGCTTGTCGACGAAGACCTGCTCGCATTCGATCACGACGCAAGGCAATGGCGCTGGGATTCCGACCGCATCCATGCCAAGGGCTACACAGACAACGTCGTTGACCTGATGGCTGGCAAGCTAATCCGGCTGCCCGCCGGGACGCAGCACGCGCTGCAGCAGCTTGCCTGTCTCGGCAATCTGGCCGACGTCGCGGCACTGTCCACCGTTCTCCGGCTGCCGGAGGCGCAGGTCCACGTCGCGCTGTGGGATGCGATCCGCCAGGAACTGGTCGAGCGGCAGGAGACCTTCTACGCCTTTGTCCATGACCGCGTCCATGAAGCGGCCTATTCATTGATCCCCGAAGACTCGCGCGCCGACGCCCATCTGCGCATCGGCCGCCTGCTCGCCGCGCAGATAACCCCCGAGAAGCGCGAGGAGGCCAGCTTCGAAATCGCGGGCCAGCTCAATCGGGGCGCCGCGTTGATCACGGCACAGGACGAGCGTGAGCAATTGGCGGAGTTGAATCTGCTCGCCGGCCAACGTGCCAAGGCATCCACCGCCTATGCTTCGGCCCTCACCTATCTGGTCAGCGGTGCCGATCTGTTGGACGACGGGTGCTGGCAGCGCCGGCATGACCTCAGGTTCGCGCTGGAGCTGAACCGGGCCGAATGCGAATTTCTGACCGGGCAATTGTCGGTGGCCGATGAGCGGTTGGCGGCGCTGTCCGTGCGCGCTACCACGACAGTCGAGAAAGCCCTGGTCGCGTGCCTGCAGCTCGATGTCTACCTCGTTACGGATCGAAGCGACCGCGCGGTCGAGGTTTGTCTCGCCTACCTGCGGCATGTCGGTATCGATTGGTCGCCGCATCCGGGCGATGACGACGTACGACGCGAATACGATCGCATCTGGTCCCAACTTGGAAACCGGACCATCGAAGACCTCGTCGATCTGCCGCTGATGGAGGACGCCGCTTCGCTTGGCACCGTCGAAGCACTGAGCAAGCTTTTCGCGCCAGCCTTGCAGACGGACGCGAATCTGGCTTGCCTGACGATCTGCAAGGCGGTCAGCCTCAGCATGGAGCGGGGCAACTGCGATGCATCGTGCGTGCTATATGCCAACGTCGGCAGGGTCGCGGGTCGGCGTTTTGGCGACTACCAGGCTGGATACCGGTTCGGCCTGCTTGGATGCGAGCTGGTCGACCGGCGCGGACTCAAGCGCTTCGAAGCCAAGACCTTCCTGTGCTTCTCGATCTTTGTCGTGCGCTGGCTGAAGCCCGTGCGGACCTGCCGTGAACTGTTGCGCCGTGCCTTTGCCGCCGCGAACCGGATCGGCGACCTTGCCTATGGCGCCTACGCGGGAAACAGCCTCAACTCCGACCTGCTCTTCGCTGGCGAGCAATTGAGTGAGGTACAGCACGAAGCCGAGCGCGGCCTTGCCTACGCCAGGAAAGTACGCTTTGGCCTCGTCATCGACTTCATCAGCACGCAACTCGCACTGGTCCGGATGCTGCGCGGCCTGACGCCGAAGTTTGGTTGCCTCGATGGCGAACAGTTCGAGGAATCCGAAACCGAAGCCCATTTGGCTGGCAGCCCTGATCTGGCCCTGGCCGAATGCTGGTACTGGACCCGCAAGCTGCAAGCCCGCTATCTCGCCGGAGACTATGTTTCGGCGATGGCGGCCGCAGCAAAGGCGCAACCACTACTCTGGACCTCGTCCTCGTTCTTCGAGGAAGCCGAATATCACTACTACGGCGCCCTGACTCATGCGGCCTGGTACGACTTCGCCCCGGTCAGCGAGCGCGCGCGGCACCTGGAGGCGATGGCTACACATCATCGCGAGCTCAAGGTCTGGGCGCAGCACTGCCCGGACAACTTCGCGGACCGCGCCACGCTTGTCGCTGCGGAAATCGCGCGCGTGACGGGCAGCGTCGTGGAAGCCGAGCATGACTACGAGCGGGCCATCCATGCAGCGCAGGAAAGCGGCTTCGTCCACAGCGAGGCGCTCGCCAACGAACTCGCGTCGCGTTTCTATGCGGCGCGCGGCCTGGAAAAGATAGCCCGTCTATATATGCAGGAGGCCCGCTATGGCTACCTGCGCTGGGGCGCCGATGCGAAGGTGCGGCAACTAGAGGAAAGCTATCCTTACCTGAGGACGGAAGAAACCACGCCCGGTCCGACGAGCACCATCACCACGCCGGTGGAGCACCTCGACCTTGCAACCGTGCTCAAGGTATCGCAGGCCGCCTCGGGCGACATCGTGCTGGACAATCTGATCGACATGGTGATGCGCACGGCGATCGAACAGGCCGGTGCGGAACGCGGCCTGCTGATCCTGGCGGGTGACGGCGAGCATCGGATCGCAGCGGAGGCAACAACCAGCGGCGATACGCCTCGACTGCAACTGCGCGATGAGCCGGTAAGCGCGGCGATGCTGCCCGAGACCATCCTCTATCACGTGCTGCGGACCCGCGAGAGCATCGTTCTCGACAATGCGGCATCCGAGCCTTCGTTCGAGGCCGATCCCTACATTCGCCAGCACCGCGCCCGTTCCATTCTCTGCTTGCCGCTGATGAACCGGGCAAAGCTCACGGGTGCGCTTTATCTTGAGAACAACCTGACCGCTCGCGCTTTCAGCCCGGCCCGGATCACCGTACTGAAACTGGTCGCGTCGCAGGCCGCGAATTCACTTGAAAGCGCTCGTCTGTACCGCGATCTCGCGGAGCGTGAAGGAAAAATCCGCCGCCTTGTCGACGCCAACATCATCGGCATCATCGTATGGAACGCGGGCGGCGACATCGTCGAAGCCAACGATGCATTTCTCCGCATGGTCGGATACGAGCGCGAAGACCTGGTCTCCGGCCGCGTGCGCTGGATCGATCTGACGCCCACGGAGCTGCGTCCGCTCAGCGACCAGGCCCTGGCACAGGCGATGCAGACAGGCCGGGCCCAGCCGTTCGAGAAGGAGTACATCAGGAAAGACGGCAGCCACGTTCCAGTCATCGTCGGTCTGGCGACGCTCGCGGACACGCGGAAGGAAGGTGTCGCGTTCGTGCTGGACCTCAGCGAGCGCAAGCAGGCCGAAGCCAGAGTCCGCGAGAGTGAACAACGCTACCGCGACGTACAGGCGGAACTGGCGCACGCGAATCGCCTCTCCACGATGGGGCAGCTCACGGCCTCGATCGCGCACGAAGTCAATCAACCAATTGCCGCGACGGTGACGAATGCGCAGGCCGCGCTGCGTTGGCTCGGCGCCCAGCCGCCCAATGCAGGCGAAGTCGAACAAGCGCTTGCCCGGATCATCAAGGATGCCAATCGCGCCAGCGAGGTGCTTGGCCGGATTCGCGGACTGGTCAGGAAGGCGCCACCGCGCAAGGAGGCGATGGACATCAACGCCGCGATCCGCGAAGTGATCGAACTGACCCGTGCGGAGACGACGAAGAGCGGCGCGGCGGTTACGACGCGGCTTGCCGACGGTCTGCCATGTATCAAAGGCGATCGTGTCGAGCTTCAGCAAGTGCTGCTGAACCTGATCATGAACGCGCTCGAGGCGATGAGCGAAGTCAGCGACGGCGAGCGGCATTTACGGATAAGCACCGAGGAGGCCGACGCAGGCAGTGTGCTGGTGATGGTGTGCGATTCGGGGCCTGGCTTTGCGCCGCAGTGTGCCAGCCAGGCGTTCGCGCCCTTTTACACCACCAAGTCCACCGGTCTCGGCATGGGGCTGTCGATCTGCCACTCGATCATTGATGCGCATGGCGGCCTGCTGTGGATCGGCGCCAACCTGCCACGCGGCGCGGTCGTGCAATTTACCGTGCCCGCCTGTGGACCCGATCCAGCCTGATTGCCGCGATGCACAAATGATGCAGTAGCTGTAGTTGTGCCGAGATGCCGACTCGCCTGCAATCCGCCAGACGTTACGGCATATGGTGTTTGCGGCCTATATCGCCAATAATGGCCAGACTGCAATGGCCGGACGAGGGCGAACCATGCTTTATAGTCCTGACGCAATTCGTACGATCGCCCTACTGGGGCACACGGGGTGCGGCAAGACCTCGTTGGTCGAGGCGCTGCTCCACAAGGGAGGGGCGCTGCACAGCCCCGGCAGTATCGAGCGCGGCACCACGGTCTGCGATTTCGATCCGCTCGAACGCAAATACCGCCATTCGCTTTCCAGCGCGCTAGCCCACCTCCATTACCGCGACACCCGCATCCACCTGCTCGACACGCCCGGCTATCCCGACTTCTCGGGCTTGTCGATGAGCAGCATGGCGGCGGTAGAGACCGCCGCCATCGTCATCAACGCACAGACGGGTATCGACATGACGACTCGTCACATGATGGCTTGGGCGCAGGCGCGCAAGCTGTGCCGGATGCTCATCGTCAACGGCATCGATAAGGAAAAAGTGGATCTGCCCGCGCTGCTGGCCGACATTCAGGAGGCGTTCGGCAAGGAGTGCCTGCCGATCAATCTGCCGGCGGAGCGAGCCACCAAGGTCGTCGATTGCTTCTTCAACCCGGCGGGTGAGGCCGATTTCCTGTCAGTGGCATCCGCGCACGAGGCGCTCGTCGATCAAGTCGTCGAGCTGGACCCCGAGCTGATGGAGCTGTATCTCGAACAAGGTCAGCAAATCGCGCCGGAACAGTTGCATGCGCCGTTCGAGCGGGCACTCCGCGAGGGCCATCTGGTGCCGATCTGCTTCACGTCAGCAGCCAATGGCACCGGCGTCACGGAGCTGCTTGAGGTGTTTGTGCGCATGCTGCCCAACCCAACCGAGGGGAATCCACCGCTGTTTTACCGTGACGCGGGTGAGCGCCAGGAAACCGTTCGCGCCGAACCGGTGCCCGACAAGCATGTCCTTGCGCATGTCTTCAAAATCACAATGGACCCGTACCTCGGCAAAATGGCGGTCTTTCGCATCCACCAGGGCACGGTCACGCGCGACAGCCAGCTCTATATCGGCGACGGGCGCCAGCCGTTCAAGGTTGCGCATCTGTTGATGCTGCAAGGCAAGGATCGCGTCGAAGTACCGCAGGCGGGCCCCGGCGACATCTGTGCCGTGGCGAAGATCGACGAGATCACCTTCGATGCCGTGCTGCACGATGCCAGCGAGGACGGCAACATCCACCTGGCCCCGCTCGACTTTCCCAAGCCGATCTATGGCCTGGCGATAGAGCCTGCGCGCCGCGGCAACGAGCAGCGTTTATCGGAGCTGCTGCAGAAGCTCACAGCAGCAGACCCATGCCTGCGCATCGAGCATCCGGCGGGTACCAATGAAACCGTCATCCTTGGCTTGGGCGAGTTCCAACTGCGCTGCGCGCTGGAGCGCCTGACCGATCATTACAAGCTTGAGGTCGTGACGCGGCCGCCCAGAATCGCCTATCGCGAAACCATCGAAGGCAAGGCTGAAGGGCATCACCGCCACAAAAAGCAAACTGGCGGTGCCGGTCAGTTCGGCGAAGTGTTTCTCCGCGTCGAACCGCTGCCACGTGGCACGGGCTTTGAATTTGTCGACGCGGTAAAGGGCGGCGCAATTCCTGGCCAGTTCATTCCCGCCGTCGAAAAGGGCATCCGCCAAGTCTTAGACAGCGGACCGCTGGCCGGCTTTCCGATGCAGGACGTGCGCGTCACCGTGTTCGATGGCAAGAGCCACTCGGTCGATTCGAAAGAAGTGGCGTTCGCGGTTGCGGGGCGCAAGGCCTTTATCGACGCCGTGCTCAAGGCGCGGCCGAGTGTGCTGGAGCCAATCGTGGATATCGAGGTGACGATGCCGGAAGGGGCGATGGGCGACATCATCAGCGACCTCTCGACCAAGCGCGGGCAAGTGCGAGGCACACGTACGGTGGCCGGCAATAACGTCATCGTCGTCGGACAGGTACCGCTGTCCGAACTCAACGACTACCAGTCGCGTCTGAACAGTATCACCGGCGGGCACGGCAACTACGCGATGCAATTCAGTCACTACGAGCCCGTGCCGCCCGCCCGGCAGGAGCAGATGGCATCGCTACACAAGGCCCATGACGACGGCGCGGGCTGATGGGATGTCTTGCTGACGGGGGTGCACGCCGGACGGTGCAACCCCCAAAGCCTTGCGATCTTCGACTCCGTCACGAAAACCACAAGGCCGCCGCCCTCCGACTATCCGATCAGAATGCGGCGCGCGCCTGGATGTAGACCATGCGCGGCGCGCCAACCAGACGGCCCGCGTTGCTGTCGGTGGTACGGGTGTAGTAACGCTTGTCGAACAGGTTGTTGATACCGATGGTGATATCGGTGTTCTTGCGCTGCGGCACCTTGAACATCGCCTGGATATTCCACGTACGGAAACCCGGAATCAGGCCATTGCTGCCGTCGGCAGACTCCTGCACCGTATTCGCCAGATCCGCGTACTGCTTGCTCTGGTGCGTCGTGGAAACGTTGAACGTCCAGCTACGCCAGTCGTAGCGCGCGCCCAGCGTGTCGGTGGTGCGCGAATAGAACGGCACGTCCATGCCGGACGTGGTGCCCGACTTCTGGATGGCGCGCGTGTACGTGTAGTTGGCGTACAGGTTCAGGCCACCCAGCATGCTGCCCCGCTCGAACGTATAGTCGATGGCCGCTTCCACGCCGTCGTGGTCGGTCGCACCGATGTTCTGGAACGTTGCCGGGAACAGGCCCGGCACCTGCAGGATCTGGTTGTCAAACTTGATCTTGAAGGCGGTCAGTTCACCCTTGATGCGGTTGTCCGTCCAGCGCGTACCCACTTCGAACGTCTTTGCCACTTCCGGCTGCAGCGGATTGCTCGGCGTCTGGGAGTTGAGCTGGGTGTTCTGCACCGGGCCGAACGACGTGCTGTAGTCGGCGAATACCGTCCACGCACTGTTCACCAGATACGACACATTGATCGACGGCAGCGCCTTGTTGTTCAGGCTGTCCCACTGCGTCGTGGTGCCGCGTTGCTGGCGCGTGGTATCGATATGCTCGAAACGCACGCCCGGCACGATGCGCCAGTTGCCGTACGCAATGCGGTCGTCGATGTAGACGGCGTGAGCATCGGTGGCATTGTCGAACGTGGTGGTCGCGCCGTTCAGGCCGGTCACACGGTTCGTGTTGAACGTGTTGTCGTCGCCACGCTCGCGGATGTAGCGGTAGCCGACCGTCACGTCATGCGTGGTCGGTCCCACGCCGAAACGCTGCGTATAACGCGGCTCGACGCCAAACGTGGTGTAGTTGCGCGGCTGGTGCGCAATCACGGTGGCGCTCTGCTGCAGCGTGCTCTGGCGATAGCTCTCGTTGAAGAACGTGCGGATCTCGAATTCCTGGTTGGCGGAGATCGTGTTCACGTAGCCGAGGTCGAAGCCGTAGCGGTTGCCGCTCCAGTAGTCGTTCGGGCGCGTGTTCTGGAACGGATCGGCGTTGTACTGCGCCACCGTCAGGCCACCCGGCGTTTTCGACTTGACGTCGTAGTACGACACCTTGCCGTACACCTGCGACGTCGGCGTGATGTCGTAGGCAAACTTCACGGCCAGGTCGTTGACGTTGTCGTCGCTGCCCTTGCGCCATTCGCGGCCGGTCATGCCGGAATACAGCAGCGCGATACCCAGGCCGCTATCGAGCGTGGTGCCCACGAATGCGTTGTACTGGGTGTTGCTGCCGCCGCCTTCGGTGTAGATGTTCTCGCGGACCGAAGCCTCGCCGCTGAACACACCGGGAATGGGCTTGGTGTTGAAGTTGATGATGCCGCCCACGTTCTGCGGGCCGTAGCGCACCGCTCCGCCGCTGCGCACCACGTCGATCGATTCGATATTGCCCAGGCTCACCGGTGCAAAAGACAACTGCGGCTGGCCATAAGGCGCCACGGCCATCGGAATGCCGTCGAGCAGTACCGTGGAACGCGGGGTGTAGCGGCCAGTCAGGCCCCGTACGCCGATATTGAGGGAGACCGCGCTGCCGGCCGTGCCGGAGTTATCGGTCGCCTGCACGCCAGGGATGCGGCGCATGACGTCGCCAATGCTCTGCGCGCCGCTTTGCTCGATCTGCTGCTCGCTGACCACCGTACGGGCACCCGGAAAGCTCTTCACGCTGTTCTGCAGGCCGGTGCCGAGCCAGTTTCCTGATACCTGGACCGTTTCGAGCATTTTTTCCGAGCCTTGCGACGCGGCGCCGGACTCCTGCGCGGCCGCCAGTTGCGGCGTCAGACACAGCATGGAAACAGCCAGCGCCGTGGCGCACATGGCGAAATGGGGCGCGACGGCTGGCAGCCCGTGGCGGCTCGAACTCATGGTCATTCCTTGTAACAAGAAACCTACGAAAGGCCATGAATGTAAGTGGTAATAGTTATCATTTAAAGACTTGACATCGAATGACGCGCGCAATGTATGCCGGATACGACAATGTGTTGCCGATACACGACATCTTTCAGCATCTGACCACGTCAGAGTTCGGGGGTCTCACTGTCGCCGCCCTCAATTGGGTGATCTGCGCGCCCCACCGATAGAGGGTGTCCGCCGTATCCCTCGCCACCCATACTGACCAGCCACCGGCCAGAAGAGCCGGGCCAACCTTGGGTCAGAAACCATGAGTGCAGTCTCATTTGTCGGATACGGTCTTGCGTTTCTGGCGGTGGTCATCATTGCCGCGCGCTGGATCTATCGAAATCACCCGGCCTTGCGGGAGACCGATCCCCAGCCCGAGCGGCGCGCGGACGGTGCCAAGCCCGCCGTCAAACCGCCTCCGCGCGGCCCTTTTTCCGACTGATGCCGCGCTGATCGATGCGCCTTCCCGGGAACTGCGGCTGATGTCCGTTGCCTGAACCTCTTGCGCCCGCGTCACGCGGCGTGCACGCTCGCGCCTGTGAGCCACAAGAACAAAGGGAACAAGACAT
>DAIOET010000051.1:7620-18040 GCA_036746135.1 Cupriavidus sp. | reverse complement strand
TACCTGATTCCGGTCTGGCTGGTCATTCTTGGCGTAAGCTATCGCCTCCGGCAGAAGAACGCCGGTTCGGCCCTGCCCGCCGCGACGGCCCAGATCCAGTAATCTGCCTGCGCGGCCCGCGTGAACCAAGGGCCGCCGCCCCCCCTGAACCCGTAGCCAGACGCATCCCATGTTCGAACACATCGAAGCCTTTCCCGGTGATCCGATCCTCTCGCTCAACGAGGATTTCCAGCAGGACCCGCGTACCAACAAGGTCAACCTGAGCATCGGTATCTACTTTGACGACGAGGGCCGACTGCCGGTCATGCAGGCCGTGGCCGAAGCCGAGACCGCGCTGCTGTCGGACATGGGTCCGCGCCCGTACCTGCCGATGGCCGGCATCGCCGCCTACCGCCAGGCCGTGCAGGCACTGGTGTTCGGCGAGGACTGCATCGCGCGCGCCGAAGGGCGCATCGCCACGCTGCAGACGCTGGGCGGTTCCGGCGCGCTGCGCGTGGGCGCCGACTTCCTGAAGCGCTACTTCCCCACCGCGGAAATGTGGATCAGCGACCCGAGCTGGGAAAACCACCGCGTGGTGTTCGAGCGTGCAGGCTTCAAGGTCAACACGTATCCCTACTACGACGCTGAAACCGGCGGCCTGAAGTTCGACGCGATGCTCGCGGCGATCGAGGCGATTCCGCAGGGTGGCATCGTGCTGCTGCACGCCTGTTGCCACAACCCGACCGGCGTGGACCTGAACGAAGACCAGTGGCGCCAGGTCATTGCCGTGCTGAAAGCCCGCAAGCTGCTGCCTTTCGTCGACATGGCCTACCAGGGCTTTGGCTCGGGTCTGGACGACGATGCCTTCGCCGTGCGCGAACTGGCTCGCCAGAACGTTCCGTGCCTGGTTGCCAATTCGTTCTCGAAGAACTTCTCGCTGTACGGCGAGCGCTGCGGCGGCCTCTCCGTGGTCTGCCAGAGCGCCGACGAAGCCAGCCGCGTGCTGGGCCAGCTGACTGGCGCCGTGCGCGCCAACTACAGCAACCCGCCCACCCACGGCGCCCGTGTGGTGGCCCGTGTGCTGACCACGCCGGCTCTGCGCAAGAGCTGGGAAGAAGAACTGGCCGCGATGTGCCAGCGCATCACGCGCATGCGCCAGGCCATCCACGACCAGCTGCGTGAGCACGTGAGCGGCGAAAAGCTCTCGCGCTACATCAAGCAACGCGGCATGTTCACGTACACCGGACTGTCGGCCGACCAGGTCGACCGGCTGAAGAACGAGCACGGCGTGTACGTGCTGCGCTCGGGCCGCATGTGCGTGGCCGGCCTGAACGAGCGCAATGTCGGCGTCGTGGCGAATGCCATTGGAGAAGTGCTGAAGGGCTGAGCGATCGCCCTGCTGGAAACGGAATGGCCACCTTCGGGTGGCCATTTTTTTCAGACTGCGAGGGGCCCGTGCCGGAAGACACGGCCCCATGCGCCAACACTCATCGCGCAGGAAACGTCAGCGTAAACCGCGTCCGTCCCGATGCCGATTCCGCCGAAATATCGCCGCCGTGCGCGCCCATGATGGCTTTGGTGATGGCAAGTCCCAGCCCCGTGGATTCCGACCCTGCCCTCGTCCTCGACTTGTCTTCACGAAAGAATCTGTCGAACAGCAGCGGCAGCGCTTCCGCGCTGATCGCTTCGCCTTCGTTCTCCACCACGATGACGGTACCGCCGCCGGTTTCGCTTGTCCGGACCACGATCTGCTTGCCGCGCGGCGTGTGGCGAATCGCATTGGACAGGACGTTGCTCAATGCCCGGCGCAGCATCAGGCGATCGCCGATGATGCTGCCCGCGCCTTCCTCGCTCAGCCTGACGCCCTGGTCCTCGGCCAAGGCATCGTAGAAGTCGAACAGTGCCCGCACCTCATCATCGACCCGGATGATTTCCTCGTTGGGCGGCGTGATGCCGTGCTCCATCTTGGCCAGGTCCAGCATGTCGGACACCATGCGGCCCAGGCGCTGCAGTTCCTCGGCATTCGATGCCAGCACCTCGCGGTACTTCACGTCCTGACGCGGCTGCGACAAGACGACTTGCGTCTGCGTAAGAAGATTGGTGATCGGCGTGCGCAGTTCGTGGGCAAGGTCCGACGAGAATTCGGAGAGCCGCTGGAAGGCGGCCTGCAGGCGCTCCAGCATGGCATTCAGCGTTGCCGCCAGGTCGCCCATTTCGACGGGAACGGCATCGACGGGCATGCGCGCGTCGAGTTTGTTGGCGGTCACGCCCTTGGCGCGTGACGCCATCATGCGCAACGGCGACAACCCGCGCCTTGCGGCCCACCATCCCAGCAATCCGCTCGCCATGACGGCCAGCGCGATATACAGGCCAAGCGACTGCCGGAATGCGTGCATGAAGTGCCCGTGGATCTCCGTGTCCAGCGCCACCACCACGTTCAGCGGACTCAGCGCGGAGCCGGGCAACTCCAGCCGGGCACTCAATCCGCGATACCCGCGCTCACCCTGGTGCCATGTGAATGTCCGCTCGCCCGTGACCTGCTCGCCGATCGCCTTCCGCGCACCGTCAAAGTCGAAGCTGTCGGTGGCGTAGACGATGCTGCCATCGGCGGCGCGCACCTGGGCGACGAAACCTGGATGGTGGCCCACCAGTTCGCCGAGCCGATCCCGCAGCTGCCCGGCCGGCGTCTCGCGCGAAACCTTTTCGATCAGGTGGATGTTGTCCCTGAGGTTCACGTAATCCTCAGTGACGAAATGCCGATCCATCGCCAGCCAGATCAGCACGCCCAGACCCAGCAGCACAACCGCCGACGAGAGCGAGAACAGGATGGTCAGGCGCAGCGTCAATGACAGGCGGCGCGTCATGCTTGCCCCTCCTCCGGCTCTTCCAGCACATAGCCCATGCCGCGCACGGTCTGGAGCAGCTTCACCTCGAAGTCATCGTCGATCTTGGCCCGCAGCCGGCGGATGGCGACGTCGATCACATTGCTGTCGCTGTCGAAGTTCATGTCCCAGACCTGGGAGGCGATCAGCGACCGGGGCAGCACCTCCCCACGCCTGCGCGCAAACAGTTCGAGCAGCGCAAATTCCTTGCTCGTCAGCACGATGCGCCGGCCGGCGCGCGTGGCGCGGCGGCGCGGCAGGTCCAGCACCAGGTCGCCAATCTGGATATGCTCCAGCGTCAGTTGCGCATTGCCCCGCCGCAGCAGCGTCCGGACCCTTGCCAGCAGTTCGGAGAACGCGAACGGCTTCACAAGATAGTCGTCCGCCCCAAGCTCAAGGCCCTTGACCCGATCCACCACGCTGTCGCGCGCGGTCAGGAACAACACGGGCACGGATTTCTCCGCGGCGCGAATCGACTGCAGGATTCGCCAGCCATCCAGATCGGGCAACATGACGTCCAGGACGATCAGGTCGTAAGCCTCGTTCAGGGCCAGGTGCCTGCCATCGACACCATTGCGAACCAGGTCCACCACGAATCCGGCCTCCGTCAGGCCCTGACGCAGATACTCGCCAGTCTTCAGCTCGTCTTCCACGACCAGCAACTTCATCCTCGATCTCCCCCAGGGCACGCTTTCGGCCGCAGTCTACCGACACCTCCGCCAACATGACAGCAACCTTACCGGAATGTAATGTTCAAGTCAGTTGGCGGAGAGTCCGTCATCGTTACTCTGCACACGGCCGACTTTCCATGCGGCACGAAAACCAGCAAAAAAGGAAAAATCGATGCGACGCGACAGATCGCCGCGCCTTGTACTGCCAAGTCTTCCACGCCGCCGCTTCGTGCAAGGGCTGGCCGCGGGCGGCGTCGTTGCCGGATTGTCCGGCGTGGGCATCCCGGCCCTGGCCCAGGCGCCGGAGCGCGCCTCGGCGGCTGCGTTGGGCAGCGCGCCCGTCCTCACCGGAACCGAATTCGACCTGGTCATTGGCGAATCGGTCGTCAACTACACCGGATCGCCGCAGGTTGCCACCACCATCAATGGCATGCTGCCCGGGCCGACACTCCGTTGGCGCCAGGGCGACACCGTCACCATTCGCGTAACGAACCGGCTGCGCGAACCTACGTCCATCCATTGGCACGGCATCATCCTGCCGTTCGGGATGGACGGCGTGCCAGGCATCAGCTTTGCCGGTATCGCGCCAGGCGAGACGTTTACCTACCGCTTCAAGGTCGAGCAGTCCGGCAGCTACTGGTACCACTCCCATTCCGGCTTTCAGGAAATGACCGGCGTCTACGGCGGCCTGATCATCGACCCGCCTGCTGGCGCCGATGGCATGCAAGCCGACCGCGACTACACGGTGCTGCTGTCGGACTGGACGGACGAAGATCCGATGCGGATCCTGTCCAAGCTGAAAACCCAGAGCGACTACTACAACTACAACCAGCCGACCGTCATCGATTTCTTCCGCGACGTATCCAACGATGGCCTGAGCAAGGCCCTTGAGAAGCGGAAGATGTGGAATGAAATGCGGATGAATCCGACCGATCTGGCGGACCTGTCCGGCGCGACACTGACTTACCTGACCAATGGCACGACGCCGGCGGGCAACTGGACCGGCCTGTTCAAACCCGGCGAAAAGGTGCGGCTGCGCTTTATCAATGGCGCCGGCAATACCTTCTACGATGTTCGCATTCCCGGCCTGAAGCTGAAGGTCTTCCAGGTCGATGGGCAGAACATCGATCCGGTCACCGTCGACGAATTCCGGTTTGGTCCGGGGGAGACCTGCGACGTACTGGTCGAGCCACGCGACGACGCCTATACGATCTTCTCGCAGTCGATGGACCGCACCGGTTATGCGCGCGGCACCCTCGCCGTCCGTCCGGGCTTGGCCGCCGCGGTTCCCAAGCTCGACGCCGTCGAATGGCTGAGCATGACGGACATGATGGGCAGCATGGGGGGCATGGACGGTGGCATGGCGATGCACGGCATGGACCACAGCACCCATGCAGCCCATGCCGCTCATGCCACCCACGGTGCTGACCCGCTGAAGGTACCCAGCACCGTGGCGCGCCACGCCCGGACCGAATACGGCGCGGGCACCGACATGCGCGTCGACATGGCACGGACCAACCTCGACGACCCCGGCATCGGGCTACGCAACAACGGTCGACGTGTGCTGACGCTCGCCGACCAGCACACGATCGGCGGCCCGATGGATCGGCGCGGGCCCGGCCGTGAAGTCGAGCTGCACCTGACCGGCAATATGGAGCGGTACTCGTGGTCCATCGATGGCGTCGAGTTCGGCAAATCCACGCCGATTCACTTTCAATATGGCGAGCGCCTCAGGGTCATCCTGCACAACGACACGATGATGACGCACCCGATGCACCTGCATGGCATGTGGAGCGAGCTGGAATCGCCTGACGGCAGTTTCCTGGCCCGCCGCCACACCTTCGGCGTGCAACCTGCGCAGCGCATCAGCTTCCTGGTCACCGCCGATGCCCTGGGCCGATGGGCCTGGCATTGCCACCTGATGCTGCATATGGATGCCGGCATGTTCCGCGAAGTGGTGGTGGCATGACTCTCCGCACAAGTACGATGTCCTTATCCTTGAGCCACCTCACGGCCGCACTGATCGCCGCCACGGTGACGACCGGCGCGTGGGCCCAGCATTCTCATGGGGCGCATGACGCCGGTACTACCTCGACGCCAGGCCCCGCCACGATGCAGGGCATGGACCATAGCCAGATGGACGACATGACGCCGATGCAGAGCACGGCGCCCGGCCAGGCCGACGGCATGGACTCAATGCAGGGCATGGACCACAGCCAGATGGACGGCATGACGCCGATGCAGGGATCGGACCAGAGCCAGACCCAAAGCCAGACGCAAGGCATGGACCACGGCGCGATGCGCATGCAGGGTGGCAGCGCCCCGCCCGACGCGCGCGACCCGAACGCCTATTCGGGCGGCTATCAGCTTGGCGTGGGCAAGTACGCGCTGGGTCCGCATCGCTCGCTGCATATGGCGGACGAGCATCTCTTTACGTCGGTGCTGGTCGACCGGCTGGAGTGGACGCACGGCAACGGCAGCAACGCCGCTGCGTACGAGGCACAGGCGTGGATTGGCAACAGCTTCGACAAGTTCGTGATCAAGGCCGAAGGCCATGTCGAGAAGGGCCGGTTTTCTGAAGCGCGTACGGAGTTGCTGTGGGGCCATGCGGTGGCAAGCTATTGGGACACCCAGCTCGGTATGCGAAACGATGCCGGATACGGGCGCCCCGCCCGCAACTGGCTCGCCTTCGGCGTTCAGGGGCTGGCGCCATACTGGTTTGAAGTCGATGCCACCGGATATGTCGGCACGGAAGGACGCACCGCGCTTCGGCTATCGGCGGAGTATGAGATGCTCATCACCCAGCGCCTGATTCTGCAGCCGCGCATCGAAGCGAACCTTTACGGCAAGAACGATCCTGAAACCGGCACCGGCAGCGGGCTGTCTAACGGCACCGTCGGCCTGCGCCTGCGCTATGAAATCAGCCGCCAGTTCGCGCCGTATATCGGTGTCGAGCGTTACCAGACGTTCGGCAATTCCGCCGATATGGTGCGCGCCTCCGGTGGCCGTAGCGGCGAAACCCGTTTTGTCGCCGGCGTGCGTATGTGGTTCTAAGCACGGCCCATTCCAAACCAACCAACCTCTACAATCCGGAATCGAGACTATCCATGCAAGCGCCCCTCTCCATGATCCGCGCCACCTTTGCCGTAGCAGCCTTCGCCGTCAGCGCTGCCGCCCTCGCCCACCCGAAGCTGCTCTCCTCAACTCCGGCCGACAAGGCCGAGCTGACCGGCGCTCCGCCGAAGATTGAACTGAATTTCTCGGAAAGCCTGGTCACGCAGTTTTCCGCCGCCAAGCTCGTCATGGTCGGCATGCCGGGCATGGCCGACCATGCGCCGATGAAGATGGCCGCCAGCGTTTCCGGCGGCGGCGATCCCAAAACGATGGTGATCACGCCGTCGCAGCCGTTGCCTCCCGGCAGCTACCGCGTGGAATGGCGCGCGGTATCGTCGGACACCCACCCCGTCAACGGCAATATCTCGTTCTCGGTCAAGTAAGGCAGATGGACTGGACTACCGTCGCGGTACGTTTTGCGCTCTATCTGGACCTGACCCTGCTGTTTGGCATCCCCCTGTTCTGTCTGTACGCATTGAACCGGGCCGAAAGGTCATCCGGTATCGGGAAGCACCTTGTCACGGCAAGCGGGGTCGCGGCGGCGCTGGGTATCGTGTTGTCGCTTGCCAATATGGTCGTGATGGCCAGGGCGATGACCGGCGCCGAGTCTTTTGCAGCGCTGCAAAGCCACATGTTCGAGATGGTCGTGACGGGAACCGACTTCGGCGCGGCGTGGGTCGTGCGCATGGCGGCCTTGCTGCTCTGCACGATCATCGCGGCCATCACGCCAGCCAGCGCTCGCCTGCGTATTCCGTTGCTGATGCTGGCCGGCGCCGTGGCGCTGTCCACGCTGGCGTGGGGTGGTCATGGTGCGATGCATGACGGAACGCTGCGATACATCCACCTGGCTTCCGACATCGCCCACCTGCTGGCTGCCGGGGCGTGGGTAGGCGCGCTTTCAGCGTTCGTCGTGCTGTCCCGTGCCGCCACGACGCAGGCCGACGTCGAGCGGCTCAGCCGCACCGCCAATGGTTTTGCCCGTGTGGGAACGATCATCGTCGCCACGCTGGCCGTGACGGGAGCCGTCAACTACTGGATGATTGCCGGCCCGGTCCTGCCCGAGCTTTCGGCGGACTCATATGGCGCATGGCTGCTTCTCAAGCTCGCGCTGTTTGCGGGCATGCTGCTGCTGGCCGCGGCAAACCGGTTTCATCTGAGTCCACGGATTGCGCTGGCAGTGCGGAACGGCGACCACGCCGTGGCGGTTGGTGCGCTGCGACGCAGCCTGCTCACCGAGACGCTTGCGGCCACGCTGATCCTTGCACTGGTTGCGTGGCTCGGCATGCTGTCTCCGACCGGGGCGTAGCCACGTCGCCGGGTTTTCGAAGATGCCCGGCGGCTCGCTGAAGCCGGCAACCGCGCGGCACCCGAACTGCCGGATTTGAGGATTTCGAATCACCCGCGCCCACTGCGCGTGCCGCTGTCCGCCGCCGCCTTCGGCAGTCCCAATCTTTCAGTCTGGATGGTTGCCGCGCGCCTGGCGTTGGACCTTGGTCCAACTGCCCGTGACCTTGAACCACCGGCACGGACACCTATGCTTTAAGCGTGTCGTGGCCCGCGGGGGCTGCAATGGCCCCGCCAGAAGAATGCTGAACGGCACGGTTTCGCGGAAGGGAACGGTGGATGCCATGCAATCAGCGCGCACACGGCTCGTGGTGGGCCTCTTCGGAGTAGCGCTGTGGATGTCCAGCGCATTGTTCACCGCGGTGTCGCCCGCAACCAGCGCATCGGCGCCAGCACCAACCCCGGCCGCCCCAACTACGTCAAAGGGGGCGCGGCAGCTGGACCTGACCATCAAATCGTGGCGCGGCGATTTCGACGCGATGGTCGAGCGCCGGGTGATCCGCGTGCTGGTTCCTTTCAGCCGTACCCTCTACTTCAACGACCGTGGCCATGAGCGCGGGCTGGCCGCCGATTTCGTGCGCGACTTCGAAAAATTCGTGAACAAGACGTACGCCGACCGGCTCGGCAAGCGCCCAATCACGGTCGTCATCATTCCCACGACGCGCGACAAGCTGCTTTCCGGCCTCGTGGAAGGCCGCGGAGACATCGCCGCCGGCAATCTGACCGTGACGGAAGACCGCAAGAAGCTGGTGGACTTCGTCACGGCGCACGCGCTCAAGCCGACCCGCGAGCTGATTCTCACCGGGCCCAAGTCACCGGCGCTGTCGTCGGTCGATGACCTGAGCGGCAAGACCATCCACGTGCGCCGCTACAGCAGCTACTACGAAAGCCTGACCGCGCTGAACAACAAGTTCCAGCAGGCTGGCAAGCCTCCGGCAAAGCTCGTGATGCTGCCGGACGCGCTGGAGGACGAAGACGCAATGGAGATGATGAACGTCGGCCTCCTCCAGATCCTGGTCGTCGACGACTGGAAGGCCCGCATGTGGGCGCAGTTGCTGCCGAAGGTCAAGGTGAACGAGAACATCGCCGTGCGCGAGGGTGGCTATATCGGCTGGGCGATCCGCAAGCAGAGTCCCCAGTTGCAGTCGGTCATCAGCAATTTCTACGAGAACTTCATCAGGAAGCAGAGTGTTGCGGAGGTCCGCCTGAAGCAATACATGCAGAACATCAAGCAGATCCACAACAACGCCGAAAGCGCTGAAATCAAGCGGTTTGAACAGACCGTAGTGCTCTTTGAGAAATATGGCCAGCAGTACAACTTCGACCCGTTGATGCTGGCGGCGCAGGGCTTTCAGGAATCCCAGCTCAAACAGGACGCCAAGAGCCGGGTCGGCGCCATCGGGATCATGCAGTTGATGCCCGCCACGGGGAAGGAACTCAACGTCGGCGACATCAAGGTCGCGCAATCGAACATTCACGCCGGAGCAAAGTATCTGGATCAACTGATGACCCGGTACTTCCAGGATGCCAAATTCTCCGACATGGACCGGCCACTGTTCGCCTTCGCCAGTTACAACGCGGGGCCGGGCAACATTGCGAAAATGCGCAAGCTGGCGGCCGAGCGCGGTCTCAATCCTGATGTCTGGTTCAACAACGTCGAGATCGTGGTGGCGGAGAAGATCGGCGTCGAGACCACCACGTACGTCCGGAACATCTACAAGTACTACGCATCCTATCGATTGCTCAGGGACGCCCAGGAGCAGCGAAATCGCGCGGTTCAACAGAACACACGCTGAGGACCCGCGCTACACTGCCGGGCATGCGCGACCGCACCAACTCCTCCCCGGCCCAGGCCGCCCTCACCGTCTGCTACTGGGGCGACGACTCGATGCGTAGCCGTCGCGTCAGTGACATCGTTGCCACTGGCACGGTCGATATTCCCGCGCCGCCCGCGCGTCTGCTTGCGGACTGGACCAGGGAAATCTCCACCCGCATGACACTGGAACCGGGCGACGTCGAGGTCATGCCCCTGGCGCGCGCGAGGATGCGCTGGCCGGACTATTCGCGCTGCGTCCAGGCCGTGTCCGACTGGATCGGCACGCTTGGCCTGCCCGGCCTGCTGGCCGAAAGCGACGTCGCGCTAATGGTGTGCCGTGGCGCGCGGTATCACCATGACGGCGAACAGTATGGCGGCGCCGCCTTCTGCAATCTCTTTCTGAGCGAAGACAAGGGGCAGGACGTACATTTTTCGGCGCTGGACCTGCGCATTCCCCTGCGCCGGGGCACCGTCCTGCTGTTCGATACCTGTCAGCCGCATGGCGTGATTCGGCGCGGTGGCAGCGGCTTCGTCCCCACGGACTTCCCCGAAGACGAGGATTGCACGCAGCTATTCCTGACCTGGGAATTGCCGATCGAAGACCCCCGCGTTGC
>DAIOET010000051.1:0-7520 GCA_036746135.1 Cupriavidus sp. | reverse complement strand
CCCAGCGATACCAGCACCACGCCGGTCAGTCCGCGTTCGCGCAGATTCAGCGCCTGGTCCAGCGCCGAGGCATCAAAACCTTCCATCGGCGTTGCGTCGATGCCGAGCATGGCCGCGCCCAGCAGCAGGCCGCCCAGTGCCAGGTAGACCTGCTTCTCCATCCATTGCGGCACATCGCGCAGCACGTAGCGATGCAGGTCCACATAGGAACGGCGGCTCTTGTCCTGCCCTTCGCGCGCGCCGTCGACCTTGAACCGGCCGTCGCTGTCCTCCTGCGCCAGAATGGCGTGCAGATGCGCCTCATCGAGATCGGACCGCATGCACAAGGCGATCACGTGCGACGCATCGACGATCTTCGGATGGTTGTAGGCAAACGATCCCGCCGCGGCTTTCGCGATCGTCTCGCGGCCTTCGGGCGTGGACGCCACCACAAAGTGCCACGGCTGCGAATTGACCGATGACGGGCTGTTGTGCAGCCACGTCAGCAGCGTATCGATCTGTTCCTGCGGCAGCGTCTGGCCGCCTTCATATGCCTTGACGGTATGGCGGGACAGAACGGCGTCTGTGAAATTCATGCTGGGCTCCGATATTGAAGTTGGGATAGGAAGAAGTCGTGCAATAAATCGTGCAGGCACGCGGTGTGTGCCGGTGCGTGCCAGAGTGGTGGACCGTGCCTCAGAAGCCTTCGAGTACGATCTTGCCGCGCGAACGCCCGCTTTCGATCAGCGCATGGGCGCGCCGCAGGTTTTCCGCGTTGATCGTGCCGAAATGCTCGCCCGTGGTCGTGCGCAGCACACCTTCGTCGATGAGGCCGCTGACCCGGTTCAGAATCTCGTGCTGCCGCGCCATGTCTTTTGTCTCGAACAGCGAGCGCGTGAACATCAGTTCCCAGTGCAACGACACGGCCTTGCGCTTGAGCGGCACCACGTCCAGTGTCTCGGGGTCGTCGATCACACCCAGGCGCCCCTGCGGCGCCAGCGCTTCAATGATCTGCGCGTAGTGCTCGTCGGTATGGGTCAGGCTGGCCACGTAGTCCACCTGCGGCGCACCAATGCCGCGCAGCCCTTCGAGCAGCGGGCGCGAATGATCGATGACATCGTGCGCGCCAAGCTCCCGAATCCACGCATCGGTCTCCGGGCGCGAGGCAGTACCGATGACCCGCAGTTTCGTCAGGCGTCGCGCCAGCTGCGTCAGGATCGACCCCACTCCACCGGCGGCGCCGGTGATCAGCAGCGACTGGCCCTCGCCGCCGCCCTCGGCAACGCCCAGGCGATCGAACAGCAGCTCCCACGCCGTCAGCGACGTGAGCGGCAGCGCCGCGGCATCGGCGTCGGACAGCGTTGCCGGCTTGCGGCCGGCAATCCGCTCATCAACCAGTCCATATTCGGCATACGCGCCAGGGCGCGTGATCGAGCCCGCGTAAAAGACCGTGTCGCCCGGCTGGAACAGCGTGACGTCGCCACCGACCGATTCGACCGTACCCACCGCGTCCCAGCCCAGCACGCGCGGCGTGTCGGTGGGCGAACCCTTGCGCACCTTGGTATCGACCGGATTCACCGAGATGGCCCGGATCTTCACGAGCAGGTCGCGCCGGCCCGGCGTCGGCTTGTCGATCTGCGCGTCGTACAGCGACTTCGCGTCCGAGATTGGCAGCCCATGCTGGCTATAGACAACGGCTTTCATAGCTTTAACTCCGATAGTTTTATACCTGCCACCCAATCCATACAGCGGCGGCCGGTGCATGAGTGGCATGATCGCCACTGCGGCGCTTTCGAAAAACTGGGAGAATCCGGCAGGACTTTCACTATCAGAGTGAAAATGATCAGACTCGACGATCTGCACCTCTTTGTACGTACCGCGGCGCTAGGCAGCTTCTCGAATGCTGCCCGCGAGGCCGATCTGCTGCCCGGACAGGTCAGCGCCGCCATCCAGCGCCTGGAAAAGGAACTCGACATCCGCCTGTTCGCGCGGTCCACGCGCAGCCTGCGGCTTACCGCCGAAGGCGAGCAATACCTGCCTTACGCCAATGAAGTGCTTTCGGTGCTGAAGGAAGGCCGTGAGCGCATGCACGGCGAGCAAACCGCGTTGCAGGGGACGCTCAAGATCGCCGCACCATCCGATCTGGGCCGCAACGTGCTGCTGCCCCTGCTGACGAATTTTCAGGAATCTCATCCCAAGCTGGTGCTGAGGTTGTCGCTGTCCGACCAGGTCACCGATGTGTTCCGCGACCCCGTGGACATCGCCATCCGCTATGGCGTCAATGAAGGCGCCACCTACGTGGCACTGCCGCTTGCGGAAAACAACCGGCGCGTGCTGGTGGCGTCGCCGGACTACCTCAAGCGTCACGGCCGCCCGGCCATGCTCGACGACCTGCTCATGCACCGCTGCCTGCCGTATGTGCTGGGCGGCAGGGTCTACGACCGCTGGATTTTTCCCACCGCGGGCATGCGCCGCCAGATCACGGTCAAGGGCACGCTGCTATGCGATGACGCGGAGATTGCCCGGCGCTGGGCACTGGATGGACGCGGCATCGCCTACAAATCGTGGATCGATGTGTGCGACGACGTCGAGCACGGCCGGCTGGAGCTGCTGCTGCCGGACCAGCCCGGCGAACCAGTGCCGCTGAACCTGGTCTGTCCGCACCGCAAGCAATTTTCGCCCGCGGTGCGATATCTGCATGCCGCCCTGCGCGAGCACCTTGCCGCGATTAGCGCGCGGATGCTCGACCATACGCGCTACACCGGCCACTGACGCAGCTCAGCCTGACGGAAACACCAGCCGGAACGTCGTCAGCTCGCCCGGCACCGACTCCACCTGCACAGTGCCGTCGTGCAGTTCCATGATGGTTTTGACGATGGCCAGCCCGATACCCGACGACTCGCCCGAATTCGCACGGGCCGGGTCGCCGCGAAAGAATCGGTCGAACAGCCTGGGCAGATGATCCGGCGCGATGCCGGCGCCGGGGTTGGCAACCTCGACCACCACCATGCCGGCTTCCTGCCGGCTGCGGAGCGCGATCACCGCCGATTCGGGCGAATGGTTGACGGCATTCGACAGCAGGTTGCCCAGCGCGCGCCGGAACAGCGTGGCGTCGGCGTGCAGCGTCCCCTGCGCATCCACCCGGATTGCAATGCCGCGCGCATCGGCCAGCAGTTCGAAGTAATCGGCCTGCCGCGCCAGTTCGTCGCCGAGGTCCAGCGCCGATTTCTTGAGCGCCACCTGAGCGTTGTCCGCACGCGCCAGAAACAGCATGTTCTCGATCATGCGCGACAGCCGCTCGTACTCCTCCACATTCGAAGCGAGCAACGCCTGATATTCCTCCACCGAACGCTCGCTCGACAGCGCCACCTGGGACTGGCCCAGCAGATTGCCGATCGGCGTGCGGAAATCATGCGCAAGGTCGGCGGAGAATTGCGACAGACGGTCATAGCGCTCCCGCAAGCGGTCGATCATCCGTTGCAACGCCCGCGCCAGCTCGTCAAGCTCGGCAGGCAGCCGGGATGGATCGACGGGCAGCACGCCGCTTGCAAACGTGACCGATGCCGTGCCGGCCGCAATACGCCGCAGCGGCGCAATACCCGCGTGCAGGGCCGCATAGCCAAGCAAACCCGCGCCCAGCGCACCCAGGAAGACCGCGAGGCTGAGCTTGAGCCGATAGTCGCGCAGCAGGACGGCGCGCGACGCGGCCACCTGATAGAGGTCGACCTTCACCGTGGACGCCCCGCCACCGGCGCGCACCAGCATCGTCAGCCCGCGCACGGGAATCTCGCCGTGCGTCTGCCAGGTGACGATCGCGGCCTCCGACGGCGCCGCGTCGAGGTCGACCAACGGCATCGTCGGCATGGCACCGGGCTGCGCACCCGCGCTGGTCAGCAGCGTGCCATCCACGGTGCGGAGCCGGATGCCAAATTCCTCGTTGCCGGAGACGACGCCACGAATCTCCTGCCACTGGCCCGTGCGCACATCCGTCGCGGGCAGTTCCGCCAGTTCAGCCCTGGCGCGCACGGCCTTGCGCAGCAGCTCGGAATCGTCGCGCTCGATGATCTGCGTGGCCAGTGCACGATAGAGATAGAGGCCGACGCCGGCAAACGCACAGCCAGCAATCAGCGCGAAGGCTAGCGCCAGCCGCGCCGTCAATGAACGGGTAAGGCGGCGCACGGTCACGATTTGCGCTGTTCCAGCACGTAGCCGATGCCGCGCACGCTATGAATCAGCTTGGGCGCGAACTTGTCGTCCATCTTGGCACGCAGGCGGCGGATGGCCACATCCACCACATTGGTGTCGCTGTCGAAATTCATGTCCCATACGTGCGAGGCAATCTGCGTGCGGCTCAGCACCTCGCCGCTGCGGCGCGCCAGAAAATGCAGCAGCGCAAATTCCCGTGGTGTCAGATCGATGCGCTGGCCCGCGCGCATCACGCGGTGCCGGATCAGATCGATTTCCAGGTCGCTCACCTCGATGCGGTCGGCCTCGCGCACGGGGCCGCGCCGCAGCAGCGAACGCACGCGCGCCAGCAGTTCGACGAACGCGAACGGCTTGGCCAGGTAGTCGTCCCCGCCCAGCTCAAGCCCGCGCACACGATCCTCCACCTCGTCGCGCGCGGTCAGGAACAGCACCGGCGTTGACTTGCGTTCGCGCAGGCGGCTCAGCACATCCCAGCCATTCATGCCGGGCAACATCACATCGAGGATCACCAGATCGTAGTCGGCCTCCATTGCATGGTGCAGGCCATCGGCGCCCGTGCGGGCGAGGTCCACCACAAAGGCCGATTCGGTCAGCCCCTTGCGCAGGTATTCGCCCGTCTTGGGCTCGTCTTCGATCACCAGGATCTTCATGGGTCCAGTCCTTTACCACCAGCGGCGCCTCCCGCCGCACTGCCAGCAGGATGGTAGCGAGCGGCGCAACCGGTTGGGATGACAAGACTGTAATCGTTTTGACCGGATTGCACAGGGTGGCCGGTTTTTAGAATCGGCTCCATTCCTGAACGTCTGCCGCGCCAAGGGGCGCCTGGGAGCAAAGCATGTGGATTGTCAGGCTCGCCCTGCGCCGGCCCTATACCTTCGTCGTACTCGCCATCCTGCTGTTGCTGGGTGGACCGGTCGCCATTCTGCGCATGCCCACGGATATCTTTCCGTCGATCGATATCCCCGTGGTCAGCGTGGTCTGGAACTACAACGGCCTGTCGGCCCAGGACATGGCGCAACGTATCGTCACCGGGTACGAGCGCTCGCTGACCACCGATGTCGACAATATCGAGCACATCGAGTCGCAGTCGCTGGCGGGCGTGGCCGTGATCAAGGTCTTCTTCCACCCCGGCGCCGACATCAATCGTGCGATTTCGCAAGCCACCGCCGGCGCGCAGTCGATTCTCAAGCAGATGCCGCCCGGCGCCACGCCGCCGCTGATCCTGAGCTACAACGCATCGACCGTGCCGATTCTGCGGCTGGCGCTGGGCAGCGACAAACTGCCGGAACAGGAACTGTACGACCTCGGCAACAGCTTTATCCGCACGCAGCTGGCCACGGTACAGGGTGCTTCCGTGCCGCTGCCTTATGGCGGCAAGGTGCGCCAGGTGATGGTGGATCTGAACGTGCCCGCGCTGCAGGCGCGCGGTCTGTCTCCGCTCGACGTCGTCAACGCCATCAATGCCCAGAACCTTGTGTTGCCCGGCGGCACCGCCAAGATCGGCGCGCTGGAATACCGCGTGGACCTCAACGGCAGCACGCAGACCGTGGCCGCGCTCAATGACCTGCCGGTGCGCAGCGGTCCCGACGGCACGGTCTACGTGCGCGACGTGGCGCAGGTGCGTGATGGCTATGCGCCGCAAACCAATGTCGTGCGGCACGACGGCAAGCGCGCCGCACTGCTGGAGATCGAAAAGACCGGCAGCGCGTCCACGCTGGCCGTCGTCTCGCAGATCAAGACGCTGCTGCCGCACATCATGGCCGGGTTGCCGAAGTCGCTCCAGGTGCAACCGCTTTCGGACCAGTCCGTGTTCGTGACCTCGGCCATCGACGGCGTGCTGCACGAGGCGCTGGTCGCGGCCTGCCTGACGGCCGCGATGATCCTGCTGTTCCTGGGCAGCTGGCGGGCCACGCTGATCATCGCCATCACGATCCCGCTGTCGGTGCTGGCCGCGCTGATCGCGCTGGCGGCGCTGGGCCAGACGCTGAACATCATGACGCTCGGCGGGCTGGCGCTGGCGGTTGGCGTGCTCGTGGACGACGCCACCGTGGCAATCGAAAACATCGCCCACCACCGCGAAACAGGCAAGCCGCTGGAGCAGGCCATTCTCGACGGGTCGGGCGAGATCGCGTTGCCCACGCTCGTTTCCACGATGTGCATCTGCATCGTGTTCCTGCCGATGTTCCTGCTCAGCGGCGTGGCGCGCTACCTGTTCGTGCCGCTGGCCGAAGCGGTGGTGTTCGCCATGATGGCCTCGTACTTTCTGTCCCGCACGCTGATTCCGACACTGGCGCACTACCTGCTGCGCGGCGAAAACGCACAGCGCCCCGCCGCTGGCCGCGTGGCCCGCTGGTTTGCCACGGGCCATGCGCGCTTCGAGGCGGCATTCGAGCGCGTGCGCGGCGCATACGCGCGCTTGCTGTCCGCCTCGCTGGCCGCGCCACGCCGCACCGTCGTGCTCTTTGCGCTGGTCTGCGCGGGATCGATGACGCTGGTGCCGTTCCTGGGCCAGGATTTCTTCCCGGCGGTAGACAGTGGCGAAATTCGGCTGCATATGCGCGTGCGAACCGGCACGCGTATCGAGGAAACCGCCCGCATCGTCGATGAAGTCGAGGGCGAGATCCGCCGGGTCGTGGGACCGGCGCATGTGGCTGGCGTCGTCGACAACATCGGCCTGCCGGTCAGCGGCATCAACCTGACCTACGATTCCGCGCTGCCGATCGGCACCGGCGACGCGGAGATCCTGGTCTCCCTGAAGCCCGATGCCGGCCGCTCCGGCGTGCTGATCGAACGCCTTGACGCCGCGCTGCAGAAGGCATTCCCTGGCGTGAGCTTCTCGTTCTTGCCGGCGGACATGGTCAGCCAGATCCTCAACTTCGGGCTGCCCGCACCGATCGACATCCAGATCGTCGGCAAGGATGCCGATGGCAACCGCAAGGTGGCCGACCAGTTGCTGCGCAACCTGGCCGGTGTGCCGGGACTCGCCGACCTGCACCTTCAGCAACCGGCCGACCAGCCCGCGCTGACCGTCAACGTGGACCGCACGCGCGCGCTGCAGGCCGGGCTGTCTCAGCGCGAAGTGGCGCAGAACCTGCTGATCGCGCTGTCGGGCAGCGGGCAGACGGCGCCGAACTTCTGGCTCAACCCGAAGAACGGCGTCAGCTATCCGCTGGCCGTGTCGGTGCCGCAATACGCGATGAACTCGCTGCAAACGCTGTCGAATATTCCGCTCGGGCTGGGCGCGGATACCGCGCAACAGGGTGGCGCCGGCCAGCTTGGCCAGTTCGGCACCATCGCGCGCTCCAGCCAGCAAGGCGTGGTTTCGCACTACAACG
>DAIOET010000050.1:0-18701 GCA_036746135.1 Cupriavidus sp. | reverse complement strand
AGGGCAGCGTGGTGTACGAATTGTCGTTGGCCAGCAGTGTGTAGCCGTCTGCCGGAGCGCTGAGCACCTGCATCGTACCGATGGTGCCGGACGCACCCGGCTTGTTCTCGACGACAAAGCTCTGCCCCATCTGCACCGTGAGCTTCTGCGCCACCTTGCGGGTCACCACGTCCACGGCGCCGCCCGGAGGATTTGGCACGACGATACGTACCGGCTTGTCAGGATAGGCCGCCAGCGCGGGCGTGCCCATGCCTGCCAGTGCCAAGACGGCAACCAGCGGCAAAAATATACGATGAATCATTGTTGTCTCCTGGCAGCGGCGATGGATTGGTTGTTCGCCACCCATTGCCGCTGTCCGATTTTATGCAACGGCGCGCGAAGGCCCCGTTTACGCCACTGTGGCGATGTCTTGCAATACTGCCAGCACGTTCCGTGCGGCACCTACACCCATGTTCACGTACGCGGCATCGCTTACGCCGCCGATATGGGGCGACAGGATGAGATTCGGAATCTTCTGGAACGGATGAGGCGCCGTCATCGGCTCGACCGCAAAGCTGTCCAGGCCCGCGGCGTATAGCTTGCCGCTCAGCAGCGCCTGCGCCAGCGCCGACTCGTCGATCAGACCGCCGCGCGCCGTGTTGATCAGAATCGCGCCATCCTTGAACTGGGCCAGCGTTTCGCGGTTCAACATGCCGCGGTTTTCGTCCGTCAGCGGGCAATGCAGCGACACCACATCGGATTCACGATAGAGCTGCTGGAGGTTGTCCACCAACGTCACGCCTTCGGGCACCGTCCTTGCATACGGATCGAACGCCAAGACATGCATGCCCAAGGCCACGCCGGTCACCGCGGCGCGGCGGCCAATCTCGCCCAGCCCCACGATGCCCAGTGTGCGTCCATTCAGTTCGATGGTCTTGTGCGTCGACTTGTCCCAGTGGCCCGCACGCATACGGTCATTGAGATGCGGCACCGCCTTGGCGCAGGCAAGAATCAGCGCCCAGGCGTGCTCGGCCACGGCGGCTGCGTTGGCACCCACCGCGGCCTTCACGGTGATACCACGCTCGGACGCCGCCTTCTGGTCGATCACATCGATGCCGCTGCCATGCTTCGAGATCACCTTCAGTGACGGGGCGGCGTCCATGATGCTGGCGCCGATCTTGCCGTAGCGCACGATCATCGCAACGGGGTCCTTCTCCCTGGCCAGTGCCAGCACCGTCTCTTCGCTGCACTGCTTGCCTGCGTAGCACACGTCGAAAGCATGCAGCAGTTCCAGCGCCTGCGGCGCGAGGTCGCTTCCCGTGACCAGCAGAACGGGTTTCTTGGCCTCGGTCACAGCGATTCGCCTTCCGCCAGCACGCCGGCCATACGCAGTTCCTTGTCGAGCCAGCCCGGACGCAGGTCGCCTGCCTTGATGGCGGCAATACGCTTGGCCTCCGCATCCACCTTCTTTTGTGCCAGGTCCAGGATTACCGGCACGTCTTCGCGCGGAATGACAACGACGCCATCGGCATCGCCAACGATCAGATCGCCCGGATTGACCGCCACGCCGGCCACCGATGCGGGCCAGTTCACCAGGCCGCCGATGGCCTTGGTCGGGCCGCACGGATTGGTACCGGCGGAAAACACCGGGAACGGGCCATTGGCCAGCTCGTGCGAGTCGCGCACGGCCGCGTCGATGACGAATCCGGCCACGCCCGAAGCCTGTGCCTGCGTGGCCATGATCTCGCCGCACAAGGCCGCTGTCTGATCGCCCTTGCCATCGACGACGATCACGTCGCCAGGTGTGGCGATGGCGAGCGCCACGTGGAACATCAGGTTGTCGCCGGGGCGCACCTCCACGGTCAGCGCGGGACCGCACACCTTCATGGCGGGTGACAGTCCCTGTACCCGGGCATTCAGCGTGCCGCGACGGCCCACTACATCGGCCAGGATGGCGGCCTGAAACTTCGAGGCACGCTCGACCAGCTCGGGGGATACCCGCTCGAATTCACGACGAATCGCGGGGGAGGCTTTGGTTTGGATGCTCATGTACAACTCCAGAAATCACGGACGAACAAAAGGGGGCCTACTTCGTGGAAGCAATCTTCCAGAGGCTTTCGAACTTGCCGCGCTGCGCGGCCATGTGCTGGGTCCACGCAGCGCCGGACAGATAGGAGATGCCGCGCGCCTCGTTGACGGCGCGGCTCAGGAATTCAGGGTCTTTGGTGGTGGCTTCGATCGCGCTCTGCAGACGCCTTGCGATCTCGGGCGGCAAACCCTGTGGCGCGGCGAATCCGCGCTCCGACGAAATCGTGATGTCAAGCTTCTGCTCGCGAGCCGTCGGGATATCGGCCACGACGCCGGGGCGCCGCTCGCTGCCCAGTTGGGCCAGCACCTTCACGTCCTTTGAAGCGCGATCGGCTTCGGTGTACTCGGTCGTGCTCATCGCCATCACGTCGATGTGGTGGCCCAGCAGGCTGGTCTTGGTCTGCGACGTGCCGGCAAACGGAATGTGATTGACCTTCGCGCCGGTGGCCTGCTGCAGCGCCAGCGCTGCCATGTGCCCGTTCGTGCCGATGCCATTGCTGCCCATCGCCAGCCCTTCGGGGTTGCCCTTGAGCTGCTTCACCAGATCAGCCATCGACGCGAGCTTGCTGTCGCCGGCCACCACGAACATGGTCGGATCGTCGATCACGCGCGCCAGCGGAACGATGGCGGCCGGGTTGTATTTGGGCGTTCGCTGGATCGGAATCGTCAGGAATGACGGCGTCGAGATAATGCCAATCGTGTAGCCATCCGGTGCCGCCCGCGACAGGGACACGTATGCAATCTCGCCAGAAGCACCGGGCTTGTTCACCACGACAATGCGTGCCTTGCCGCCAAGGTGCTTCTGCAGAAATGGCGCCATTGCCCGCGCCAGCAGGTCAGTGCCCCCGCCGGCGGCAAATCCGACATACACCTCGATGGGCCGGTCTTCAGGCCACGCCGCCTGGGCTGACATCGCGGCCATTGCCATCGCCGCGAAAAGAAGACCTCGGGATCGAACTGCGCGCATTACTTGTCTCCGTTCCTAGCGTTGTACTCTGTACAACGTCGTTTCATAAATTTGAGACAACTATAGTCGCTAGACAGCGTAGCTCCACCTGTCGTTTACCCGTGTACGATGCAAAATAGCGTTGTACATCGTACAATCGCAGAAAATATCGTCGGGAATCAAAGATGAGTAACCACGGGGTTGCCGCGGTCGAAAAGGCCTTGAGCCTGCTGGATTGCTTCCGGCTTGGATCGGAAATCCTCTCGCTCGCGCACTTGTCGTCGGCGTCGGGAATGCACAAGACAACCGTCTTCCGGTTGTTGAATTCGCTGGAGAGAATGAGCTACGTGGTACGCACCGCCGACGGCCGATACGCACTGGGCCCGCGCGTGCTCTACCTGGGCAAGCTCTACGAGCAGTCTTTCCAGCTCGGCTCGGTCATCGAACCCGTCCTGCAGGAGCTCGCGCTCGCAACGCGGGAAAGCGCGTCTTATTACGTGCTCCACGGCGACGAGCAGCGGATGTGCCTGTATCGCGCGGAACCCAGTGAGGGCTTGCGGGAAACCCGCCTGCCGGGCACGATCCTCCCACTCGACGATACGGCGATCGGGTCCGTGCTCAAGTACTGGGGCAAGGAAGAAGTATCCGCAAAGCGCGACGATCCGTTGCCGTGGTTCACGTCTGGCGTCCGGGACGTCTATACGGCGGCATTCGCCACGCCGCTGTTCGGCGCGGGCGACAAGTTCATGGCGGCACTCACGCTCTCCGGGCCTGCGTCGCGCCTGCAGGCAGCGGATCGCTCGGAGATCGCGCGCGTCCAGCTTGTGGCCGCGAACAAGCTGTCCAGGTTGCTGGGCGCCAGCGCCGCGTGGTGCGAATCGATCTACAACACCGACTTATTCATGCACGACTAACCGGTTTCCGTCGCGCCACTCGCCTCGGAACGACAACAGGAACATGCAATGGCTCTTACCGCAGAAGCAAAAGGTGTATTCCCTATCGCGCCGACTCCGTTCCTGGATGACGGCTCAATCGATGTCAGCTCCATCGATCGCATGATGGATTTCTACGTCGGGTGTGGATCCACGGGCGTCACGGTGCTCGGTCAGCTTGGCGAAGCCGCAAAGCTCGAACACACGGAGTCGCTCGACGTCGCGGCCCGCGTCATCGCCCGCTCCGCCGGGTTGCCGGTCGTAGTGGGCGTGTCCGCGCCCGGCTTTGCCGCCATGCGGGCCCTGACGAGAGACGTGATGGATAGGGGCGCGGCCGGCGTCATGATTGCACCGCCCAACACGTTGCGCACCGATGATCAGATCGTGACCTACTACCGGCAAGCCGTGGAGGCCATTGGCGCCGATGTGCCATTCGTCCTGCAGGATTACCCCTTGACCTTCTCCGTGCAGATGACGCCGGGCGTGATCCGCCGCATCGTTCAGGAACTGCCGTCGTGCGTCATGCTCAAGCATGAGGACTGGCCGGGTCTGGAAAAGATATCGACGCTGCGCGCATTCGAATCCGATGGATCGATGCGCCATATCTCCATCCTGTGCGGCAACAACGGCCTGTTCCTGGACTACGAACTCGAACGCGGTGCCGATGGCGCCAACACCGGATATTGCTTCCCGGACATGCTATGCGACGTTGTCAGACTCTCGGCCGAGGGGCGGCGCGAAGAAGCCCATGATCTGTTCGATGCGCACCTGCCCTTGCTTCGCTACGAGCAACAGCCCGGCGCCGGCCTGGCCGTGCGCAAGTACGTGCTGATGCGGCGCGGCATCCTGAGTTCCGCCGCCCAGCGCAAGCCCGCCGCGGCAATGTCCGAGCGAGCCAGGAAGGAAGTCGACCACCTTCTGGCGCGGCTGGCCACCAAGGACCCTCGCGCGGCGCAACGCCTCGCGTAACACGCATCCGACACCCCCAAGGCCGCCGGCGTTATACGCCGGCTACTCCGGCTACCGCACGGGAATCGCATTCGGATTTGGCATTGGGCTGATCACGGCGGCGGCGATCTTAGGCAATTGCGACGCGAACAACGACGGCGTACACATCGGGCATCGCAACGAATGCGGCGTTCCGGTTTTACCGGAACGCCGCATTGAATCCACCCGACTCCGCCCTGTCAGTTAATTGATGATTGGATTCTTCTTCTGCATATCGTCCTTAATCATCTTTGACCAGCTTGCACCCACTTGCCGTTCGGTCACATAGCCGCGTTTCCGCGTATCGATCTGGTCGAAGCGCTTGTAAACCTCGGGCATGCCGGCACGCGCTTCCTCACGGGTCAGCTTGCCGTCGTGATCGGTGTCGGCTTCCTTGAAGCGTTCGGAGAACCACTTCTTTGTCTCCGCCGGGGTCATTCCCTTTGGCGGCTGGGGTACTTCGTTGATATCCGTGGTAGTCGGCGCGGCTGCCGGCATTCCCGCTGGCGCCGCTTCTTGCGCGGGCTGTGCGTAAACGGCGCTATTGGCGACGGCAGTCAATAATGCGAAAGCAGCGACAAGGAAGTTCACCCTTACCATTTTCTCTCCCGATTCGTGATTTGCGCCGTTGTAGCGGCCGCTGAAAATGCGATGATTGCAGACCGCAATGACATCGCTCCAGCACCGGTATAGTGCAAATCCGACCAGTGCGACAGCTTTTTGCTTATCGAGGCAATGCCGCCTCGTTCCATTAATTGGAAATCCGCAGCCGTCTGGCGTGCCCATACCTATTCCGATACCGCGCATCGTTGCCGCCGATAATTAATGCGGAAAATCGGAATGGCAACGGAGAAGAGTTTGTAGGACCTTGGTCCAATGGAAGGACTGCGTCGATCGGCCTACCGTGTGCGGAGTTAATACCGAAGCAGCAACGCGCGAACGCCAGATTTTGGGAGGCACCAGCATGCCGACTTTGAATCCGCCGCAAAGCGAAAGTGCCAGGGATCGCGCGCCGGTTCTGGATGTCGTCGACCGCGTGTCCGAGATGTGTTTCGGGCTATACATGGCGCTGACGTTCGTTGGCACGGTCTCCTCCACCACCGCCGGACCTGACGCGGCACAGACCATGCTGCGTGCCGCCATTGGCTGCAACCTGGCCTGGGGACTCGTCGACGCGATCATGTATCTGGTGCGGACGCTGGCGGGGCGCGGCATGCTTCAGAAGCTCGCCGTGACGGTGAAGCACGGCAGTCCAACCGCCGGCATTGCGGCGATCCGCGACGCGCTGCCGCCCGCCATGAATCCACACATCGCCAACGAGGATCTGGAACCCATACGGGCGCGGCTCGTTGCCGGGGCCACGGTTTCGGAGCGCCCTTCCCTGAATCTTCCGGACCTGCTTGCCGCGATACGCATCTTCTGCATCGTCGTGCTGTCGACCTTTCCCGTTGCGCTGCCATTCGTCCTGTTGCACGACGTAGCAACCGCCCTTGTCGTGTCCAGGGTTCTGACGCTGGCCATGCTCTTCGCCGGCGGTGCGGCGCTGGGGCACTACGGCGGGATCAGCCCGTGGCGGGCCGGCCTTGGCATGATGGTGCTCGGCGTGGCCGTGACCGCGGCGGTCATCGCTTTGGGAGGATGAAATGCGCGCGCCCCTGGCCGCCGTCGGGTTCTGGCTGGCTTCGAGCTGCGTCCTTGCCCAGGAAGTGGCTGTCGTCCAGCCGGACGCTGGTGGCGCTCCGCCGCCAGCGTGGACCTTTCTGGCGACGGGGTTCTGGAACATGCCGCGACAGGAGGGCAACTACGGGTCGGGCATTTTTATCGCCGATCATGACAAGCTTCATCTGGAAGCGCGCGTCAACTACGAGGCGCGGCACGCGCAATCGGGCTTTATCGGATGGTCGTTCTCCGGCGGCGAGAAAATCCAGTACAAGGTCACGCCGATTGTCGGCTTCGTGGCCGGCAGCGCCCACGGCCCAATCGCGGGTGTGGAAGCCAGCCTCGCGGTGGGCAAGTTCGACTACTACATCGAAGCGGAGTATCTGCCCGGAACCGGCTCCACCACACCCTATACCTATGCCTGGAGCGAGCTGGGCTTCCGGCCGGTTCCGTGGCTTCGCTTTGGCTTTGTTGCGCAACGCACCCGGGTCTATGGCGGAGATCGTGACTTTCAACGCGGCGGCTTGCTGCAGCTCACATTCGGCAAGGTCACCGGCAGCGTCTATTGGTTCAATCCCAAGTCCCATGAGCAGGTGGTGATTGCCGCCATGACCGTCGCGTTCTAGCGTCGTACGGGTTCCGAGACGAAACCTCGCGCACCAAGTGCCGCAAACTGGCCTTGCCGTACTGGCTGGCCGCGGAAAACATTCCGCCGCCCATTCAACTGCTTGCGGCGGATATATGCTTTACGAACGGGGTGCGGTTCCTGTCCGCACCACCACCGAAAGTACGGCACTGACGACATGAAGCGTGTTCACGCACTGACCGGGCTTTGCGTCCTGTTGGCTGCCTGCGTATCGACCGGCGTAGACGTGAAGCCGGAGCAATTGTCGAACTTCCTGCCCGGCTTTTCTACCGCCGATGACGTCACCACCCAGCTTGGAACGCCAACTTCCCAGGTAACGTTAAGGAACGGCTCCACCATCCTGATCTATTCGTTCGCAACTTCCAGACCTCACCCTGAAAGCTTTATCCCGTTTATCGGCCCGCTGTTTTCCGGAGGCGAGATTCGGTCGTCCACCGTCCTGTTCGAGTTCGATGAAAACGGCGTTCTCAGAAGTCAGCGCAGAACGACATCGAGCGGTGCTTCCGGCTTGAGCGTGTTGCCGTCCAACCCGATGTAGCCGGACGCTACGGGCCATTGTGATGCGGGCGGATCTCACGGCCGAAGGAATCTTCTTGCCGCCATGACATCGCAACGAAAATGCGGCGCCCAACCAGAAGCGCCGCATTTCATGCCTGACTCAGTGCGTCAAAGCTCAGAAGCGATGTCGCATGCCGAGGAACACGCCAACACTGTTGTCATGCCCGGCGTATGGGCCGTTCATGCTTGCGCTGACCTTGTTGTAGGTTCCCGCGATGTACGTGTCGGTCCGCTTCGAAAAGAAATAGTCGCCTATCAGGAAGGCAGACAGCTTGTGGCCGTTGTCGCCAGCGGCGTTGACGTTATCGACGGCATCATAGATCGCCGCCGCCTTCACTACGAACGCTTGCGTGACCTGGTACGTGGCACCGAACTGGAAGACGTGGTCCGTTCTTGCCGCGGTACCGGCGCCGATGTTCGTAATGCCGGGATTGGCATAGAACTGCGCGTTGGTGCCGTAGGTCGGTGCGAAGTCCTGGCTGGTCGATGGCGCAAAAGCCGCATCGCGTCGCGTGAAGAGGTAGTAGCCGTGCAGTGTCACGGAGCCAATCGCATAGGACGCACCCACACCGGCGTTCGTCTGCTTGTTCCTGGCCGGGTCTCTGGCCTGCTGGCCTACGATGCCCAACCCGAGCGGTCCGCTGGTATAGCCCACGCCCGCCGCATACGTCGAGCCGGCCGAAGCGGCGCCCGCAAATTCGCCAAGCGAGTACGCGGCCTCAAACTTCAGCGGCCCAACGTTCTGCTGATATTTGACCGAATTGTCGAGCCGCGACCCTTCCAGCAGCTGCACCCAGACGTCGCTCGCGCCGGTATTGCCCCAGCCGATCGTGTCGAACGGCAACAGGATATCGAACGGCACGCTGTATTGGCGACCCAGCGTGATCTGCCCGTAGTCCGCATTGAGGCCGACCCAGGCCTGCCGGCCAAACAACCGTGCGCCCTGCAGCGATACGCCGGTGTCCGGGCTGAATCCCGACTCAAGCCTGAACACCGCCGAGGTGCCGCCGCCCAGATCCTCGCTGCCCAGAATCCCCCAGCGCGAGCCATTGAAGAAGCCCGGCACGATACCCACCGCGCCACCACTGCTGGTGGCTCGTCCCGCTGCATTCGTCGCGGCGACCTGATGGGATTGATATGCGATGGCGGTATCGATCAGTCCGTACAGCGTGACGGACGTCTGCGCATGCGCCGTGCCTGCAATCGTCAGCATGGCGCCAAGCACGGAAACCTTCTTCATGGCGCTGGCTCGCCTTTGTGTACTGACCGTGGTCAGTCCTCCCTTGTCCTGCATCTCTCATCTCCTCCTCTGTTGTGGAACGTCTTTTTAAATTGGTTTCGAATGTAAATTACATGATGGACATCGTCAACTATCTACGCGTGCAATCTGTCGCTTCCAATTGACAATGCAGTTAGAATCGTTGACAGACTCAACCAATGGAAACCCTCGCCGATGAGCGCAACGAAACGCAGTTCAGGTGCCGCGCCGCGGATCATTACCGATCTGCTTTCCTCACGACTGCACAACCTGGCCGGCCTTTCAGCGGCAAGCGCGTCTCTGCGCGTGCAGCGCAAGTTCGGGCTGACATTGCTGGAATGGCGATCGATCGGCATGCTCGGCGCGCACGCACCGCTATCGCTGAAGGAACTCGCGCGCCGCGCCGCGCTGGACAAGAGTTACGCCAGCCGCACGGTATCGGGACTGATCGAGCGCGGACTGATCGTGAGCGAGCGGAGTGACACCGACGCCCGGGCGGTTCTGCTAAGCCTGACCAAGACAGGCGACGCGCTTTACCGCAAGGTGATCGTCGACGCCAATGCGCGTAACGAGCGGTTGCTGAGTCCGCTGAACGCGGAGCAACGCAAGCAACTGATGGAAATGCTGGCGATGCTCACCACCAGCGCGCGTGAAGTGCTGGACCAGGAGCGACGGGCCGCCGCCGGCGAACCCATCGAGGAGACGGAACCCCCTGTGGCGGCGGCCGACACGTCGACGCACACGGAAGGCGCCGATCTGGATCTCGGCGAGATCCGCTCGCTGTTATCGCGCCTTAACCAGCTGGTTGGCAATTCAGGCGGCGCGTAGCGACGCCCGCAGCGGATTCAGGCCGCTGCGCAACACCCGGCTGTGCAAGGCTCGCCCGAGCACCGCTTCACATTGCCGGGCTGCCTCCAGCATGCCTTCCAGATCGATACCTGTTCGCACGCCCATCGCGTCCAGCAATGCAACCCAGTCCTCGGTGCAGACGTTGCCGGTATGTCCGCCACCGTATTGCACCTTGGCGGGATGACCGCCCACACCGCCTATGGCGCAATCGAAGTGCGTCACCCCTGCGTCCAGCGCGGCAACATAGTTGACCAGCCCCGTGCCGCGCGTGTCGTGGAAGTGCGCAATCGGCGTGACATCCGGAAAATCGTGGCGCATGGCCCTGAACAGGGACCGCGTGGTCTCGGGCGTTGCCATGCCGGTTGTATCGCCAAGCGTCACCAGCGTGACGCCCGCATCTCGAAACCGTCCCACGTCGCGTAGCACCTCCTGCGGATCGACACGGCCTTCGAACGGGCAACCGAACGCGACCGAGATCGTGCCGACCATGCGGAAATGCCCGCGCGCCGCATCGGCCATGACGCCGATGTTCTGCCATTGATCCTCGCGGCTGCGCTTGAGATTTCGTTCCGAATGCGACGATGAGGCGGACACCAGCAGGCTCACTTCGTTGGCGCCGATACCTGCTTCCCGGTCTGCCAGCGCACGCTGCACCGCGTGGCCGTTGGCGCAGGTCGCCTTGTACTTGACGCCATCGCGCCGTGGCAGCGCGCGCAGCAACTCAGTGGCATCGGCGAACTGCGGAACCACTTTCGGATTCGAGTACGACGTGGCTTCCACCCGTGGAAAGCCAATCGCCGCAAATTGGTCGACCAGCGCAACCTTGGTTTCGGTCGGCACAAAATCGGGTTCATGCTGCAGCCCGTCGCGGGCAAAGCACTCACACAGGACAACTTCGGCAGTCATGGGCGTATCCGTCTGGGTGTTCATTGGCTTGCCAGGTGAAACAGCGCGATGGCGTGCTCGCGCAGCTTGTTCTTCTGCACCTTGCCACTTGCCGTCATGCCAATGCGTTCGAAGTCGGTCACGATATCGGCGTAGCGCGGCGCGCGGAAGTTCGCCATGCGCGGCTTGGCCCAAGCCAGCAGCGCCTCGGCATCCAGTGCCATGCCCGGCTTCAGCGTGACAAACGCGGCCGGCACTTCGCCCAGGCGCGCGTCGGGCACGCCGACCACCTGGGCCGAAGCGACGGCGGGATGGGACAGCAGTACCTGCTCCACCTCCGCCGGCGCCACGTTCTCGCCCCCGACACGGAACACGTCCTTCAACCGGCCCACCAGCCGCAGATACCCGTCCTCGCGCAATACGCCGAGATCGCCGGTGCGCAGCCAGCCGTCCGCCGTGAATGCCTTGGCGTTTGCCTCGGTCTGCTTGTAGTAGCCCCGCATCACGCCCCAGCCCTTCACCTGAATCTCGCCGACCGTGCCATCGGCGCACACGGCGCCCGTTGCCTCATCGACGATGCGCACCGCGACCCCATCGTGCGGGCGTGCAAAGCCACCCACGCGCAACGCCGCATCGTCGCGCCAGTCATTGATGGCGACGTTCGGCGAGGCTTCCGACAGGCCATACGCCCAGCAGATACGTTCAATGCCCATTTCATCGATGATGCGCTGCATGGTGTCGGGTCCCGCCGCGGCCCATCCGCCGCGAAGGTGCAATTTCGTGCGATCGAACGACGCATGCGAGATCAGCATCTGGAACAGCGTCTCGTTGCCCGAGATGAAAGTGCAGCGCTCGCGCTCCAGCATCGCCAGCGCGGCACCGGCTTCGAACGTGGGCAACGTGGCGATGCTCGCGCCCGCGCACAGCGCGCAAAGCAGCGAGAGCGTGGACCCCGCCACGTGAAAGAACGGCCGGCAATTGAAATAGCAATCCGAAGGCTCGATTCCAAGCCGCTGGCCAACGGCCGACGCGTTGCGCAACATGTTGTCGTGCGTGAGCATCACGCCCTTCGGATGCGCCGTCGTGCCGGACGTGAATTGGATCAGCAGGAGGTCGTCGGGCGTCACCGCACGCATGGCATCGACGAGCGCTTCGTCGGACAGCGCATCGCCCGAGGCAAGGAACGTCTGCCATGCGAGACCCGCGCGCGGCACATCGTCGCCAAGCACGACCACGTCTTGCAGCAATGGCAGCGCCTGTCCCGGCAGCGCTTGATCGACGGCAGGTTCCGCCTCGCGCAGGAAGGCCATGAAATCGATCTTCAGGAACCGGTCGTTCAGGATCAGCAGCCGCACGTCGGACTGACGCAGGCAATACTCGATCTCCGCGGCCTTGAACCGCGTATTGACGGGAACGGTCACGGCACCGATCAGTGCCGCGCCGTAAAAGCTCGCCACCCAGTTCGCATCGTTGCCGCACAGCAGGCCCACGAAATCGCCGCGCCGTACGCCGCGCGCCAGTAACGCCTTGGCTACGCGACGCGCCTGCGCCTCCAGCTCATGCCACGCGGTGTCGCCATCGGGGGTGACCAGCGCGCGCCGCGCACCACGTTGAGCGGCCTGCTGCGCCAGCACGGCGGCCAATGTGCGAGGTTCCCACGTCATTTGTTGCCTCCAAACGTACCGATGCCCGCACGCCAGTCGGAGCGAGCCAGATTCTCTTCAATGGCGAGCAATTCCTCGGCCAGCGCACCACGCGGGCCGAGTTCGATGCCACGGTCGATGCAACGCTTGGCCAGGCGCATGCCCAGCGGCGGCGCCTTGGCAATGTTCGCCGCCATGTCCGCCACCTCCGATTCCACCTTGTCCGCCGCGACGACGCGGGTAACGAGGCCGACATCGAGCGCTTCGGCCGCTGTCAGGCGGCGACCGGTAAACATCATGTCCTTGGCCAACCGCTTGCCGACGATGCGCGCCAGGCGTTGCGTGGCGCCGACGGTGCCCCACAGCGCTTCCGGCGTCCAGAAGCTGGCATCCGGCGTGGCAACGGCAAAGTCGCAGGCCGCCGTGATTTCCACACCGGAACCGGCCGCAGGACCTTCCACGACCGCAATGACCGGCATCGGCAGGCGTTCCAGTGCCTCGTAGGCGAAGAATCCACGCATGCGGCGAGCCAGCACCTGCGCTTCATCCATCGTCTTTCGTTCCTTGAGATCCGCCCCGGCGCAAAACACCGAACCGGCGGCCCGCACGACCACGACACGTACTTCGGCCTCAGCCTCGGCCGCACTCGCGGCGGCCTGCAAACCCTCGCACATGGCCAGGTTCAGCGCATTCCGGCTCTCCGGACGATTCAGCGTAATGGTGGCAACGCCGTCTTTCACGGCATACAGTACCGCGGGCTGTGCGCCCGGCTCGATTGCTTCGTTCGATTCCGTCATGATTTTCTCGATGGCTCCTGCTGGTACGCGACGCCGCTCAGATGGCCTTGGCTTCGCGCAGTGCCTGCAATTGCGATGCGTCGATGCCCAAGCGCTCGCGCAGCACGTCGGCCGTATGTTCGCCAAGCAGCGGCGGTCTGCCCACCTCGGGGTCGTCCCAGCCGTCGAAGCGCAGCGGCACCGGCAGCGCCGGAAACTGGCCGATGACCGGATGATCGAAATGCGCCACCATGCCGCGCGCCTGCACGTGGGGGTCGGACAGCACTTCGTCCACCGACTTGATCGGTCCGGCTGGCACACCGGCAGCATCCAGTGCGTCGCACAGCGCGTCGCGATCGTATGCGGCGATGGCATCGGTCAACTGCCGCATGACTTCGTCACGCCGCCGCACGCGCCCCGCGTTGCTTTGCAGCTCCGGGTCCGCGCCCCAGGCTTCCAGTTTCAGAACCTTGCACAGTGGCGCCCAGTGCTGATCGCTTGCGGTGATATGGAGCCAGCGGCCACATGCGGCCTGAAAGCTCGCCGATGGCACGCGCCCCGGATGCTCGGTGCCCATGCGCGGCGGCACTTCGTGCAACGTGAACCAGCGCGCCGCGGCCAGCGTGAGCAGACTCACCTGTGCATCGAACATCGACAGGTCGATGTGGCAACCCTGCCCCGATGCGCTACGCCCCTGCAACGCGGAGAGCACCGCGATGGCCGCCCAGAGTCCCGACGTCAGGTCCGCCACCGGCAAACCCGGCTTGACCGGCCCGCCATCGCGCTCGCCGGTCAGGCTCATGATCCCGCCCATCGCCTGGAACACCGTGTCGTACCCCTTGCGCGGCGCGTAGGGGCCGGTCTGGCCAAAGCCGGTGCACGATAGATAGACCAGTTTCGGATTGATCTCCCGCAGCGTGTCCGGACCAAGCCCATAGCGCTTGAGCGTACCCACCGGAAAGTTCTCGATCACCACGTCGACGTCGGCGGCCAGGTCCCGCACGATCTGCTGCCCGGCTTCGCTGCGCAAATTGACCGTGATGGATTGCTTGCTGCGGTTGAACGCCATGTAATAAGCGCTCTCGCTGCCCGCTTCTGTCTCCACGCGCGGCTCGAAGCTGCGTGTCTCGTCGCCGGCGCCGGGCTGCTCGACCTTGATTACCTTGGCACCGAGTTCCGCAAGGATCATCGATGCGAACGGGCACGCGAGCACCCGCGACAGATCGAGAATCGTGATGTGTTCGAGTGGCTTGCTCATGGCCGGCTACCGCTCCGTGCGCACGAAGCTGCGCATGCGCTTGTTGGCTTCGCGCCCGACTTCCAGTCCGCGCGCCAATGGCAGGTCAACCACCTCGTGGAAGGTCTGCTTGGTCGTGGCCATCGCGGCGCGGCTCACGCCTGCCAGCTGGCTGGCCAGCGTCATGGTTGCGTCCATCAGCAGGTGGTCGTCGTGCACGGCGTTGACCATGCCCAGTTCGACCGCGCGCTCGGCATCGATCGATTCCCCGGTGGCCACCATGTGGAACGCCGCCTTGCGGCCAATCTGCCGCGTCAGGTTCGGTAGCACGATGGCAGCGACGATGCCGTGCTTCACCTCCGGGTAGCCGATACGCGCCGAGCGCGCGGCAAGTACCAGATCGCATGCGATGGCCAGACCCGCGCCGCCGCCCATTGCAAATCCATTGACGGCGGCAATCACGGGCTTGCTCATGCGGGAAACGCTCAGATGCAGTTGCATCGTCAGCTCGGCCCGCTCTTCCACGCGCGACATCTGGTCAGGGGTCAGGTCCTTGAACTCGGTGATGTCAGCACCGGCGCAGAACGCGGAGCCATTGCCGGTGAGCACGACCACATGCACCGCATCGTCGGCCTCGGCCGCGGCGAGCGCCTCGACGAGGCCACGTGTCAGGGCATTGTTCAGCGCGTTGCGCTTTTCCGGGCGGTTCATGCGCAGCACGCGCACCTGGCCAACGTCGTCAATTTGCAGTTCGTCCATGTCCCCTACCTCTCTACTTCCATTGATTTGCCATGCGCATCATCGCCTCGCGCGTCTCTGCCGCAATGCGCTCGACCAGTGCCGCCGCTGGCTCCAGTGCATCGATCAGCGCGGCGCTTTGCCCCGCCTCGACCTTGCCCTGGTCGACATCGCCATCGAGCGCCGCCATCTTCAGCGATCGGCTGCCGAACAGCGCCTCCAGCGCCTCGCGCGACTCGCCTGCCCTTTCCGCGGCCTCGTATTCGTCGGTGAACGCGTTGCGTACCGCGCGAATCGGCAGGCCACGCCAGCCCACGAGGGTGGTATCGCCCACACCCGCCGCCAACACCTTGTTCTTGTATGCGTCATGCAGCGATGCCTCCGGCGTCAGCAGGAAGCGTGTGCCCATCTGCACGGCATCGGCGCCCAGGCACAGCATGGCCGCCACGCCCGCGCCATCGGCCACCCCGCCACCGGCGATGATCGGCAGGTCGACGGCACGCGCAATCAGGCGCACCAGTACCAGCGTGCTGGTGCCGCTGGGCGGCGGATGTCCGCCTGCCTCGCCACCCACCACGACCAGGCCGTCCACGCCAGCCGCCGCCGCCTTGCGCGCATGGTCGGGATGCGCCACCACATGCAGCCACTTGACCCCTGCGGCCTGAAAGCGGCCAATATGTTCGCGCGGACTACCCTGCGATGCGATCAGGATCGGCACCGCTTCGTCGAGCACGACTTGCAGATGCTCGGCGGATCGCTTGTTGTACAGCGCCACGTTGACCGCGAACGGTGCATCGGTGATCTCTCGAACTTCCCGGATCGCGCGGCGCAGATCGTCGGGCCGCATCGGGCCAGCCGCAATCACCCCCAGGCCCCCGGCCTTCGATACCGCCCCCGCCAGCAGCGAACTGGACGAAGCCCAGCTCATGCCTGCCTGGATGATGGGGTAGCGGATCCCGAGCAATTCGGTGATTCGCGTCTTGATGCTCATGTTCTGATTCCTCTGCAAAACCTGTTACTCCGCCGTGATGCCCGCGGCCTTGATGATCGGCCCCCAACGCCCCTGCTCGGACTTGATCAGCGCGCGATACGCATCGGGTGTGCTGGCCTGTGCGATGCCGCCCTGTTCGGCGAATTTCTCCACCACCTCGGGGGTACGCAATGCGCCGGTGACGGCGTCGACGATCTTGCGGGCCACGTCATCGGGCAAGCCACGCGGCGCGACGATGCCGTATGCGCCTGCGGCCAGAACCTTCGGCAAGCCGGCTTCGGCGGCCGTCGGCACGTCAGGCAGCGCCGCAAGCCGCTTGGTATCGGTCACCATCAGACCACGCAATTTGCCGGACTTGATCAGGTGCGCCACGGCCGGTACCTCGGCAATGAACATGTCCACCTGTCCGCCCATCAGATCCTGCACGGCGGGCGCGCCGCCTTTGTATGGCACGTGGCGCAGACGAATGCCGCCCTCGCGCTGGAACAATGCGCCAACCACATGGGTGCTGCTGCCCACGCCCGCGGACGCGACAGTGAACTTGTCCGGTTCGCGCTTGGCCGCGGCCAGCAGATCGGCGACCGATTTGAATGGAGAAGCGGCGTTGACAACCACCAGGTTCGGCGTGGAGACCATCGTGCTCAGGTAGGTAACGTCCTTGAGCGGGTCGAATGGCATCTTCGGCGAGATGAACGGTGCGTAGACCATTGCGCCTGTACCGGCCATGCCGAGCGTATAGCCGTCGGCAGTGGCGCGTGCGACCACCGAGATGCCTACCAGCCCACCCGCGCCGGGTCGGTTTTCCACCACGATCGTCTGTCCGATTCGTGTACCCATCGACTTGGCAAGCGTTCGAGCCATCACATCGGCGGGTCCGCCGGCCGCGAACGGTACGACCAGAACGATCGGGCGGTCAGGATAGGCCGCTTGCGCAGGGCTGACCGTAAAAAGGGCAACCACCCACAGCGCGTACTTCATCAGGCGCAACATCGTGTCTCCTCTTTTGTGAACTTCTCTAATATTGTGGACATAGTATTTTATATCGTTGCTGTTGTCCACCATATAGTTGCACGAGGGCGGCATGGCCGGTCAGGCCAGGAAAGAGACATCAAGTGACAACCGGAATGGAGTCGGAGCGATTACGCGCTGGCGCAATGCCGACAGCGGATGCGGGGCTTCGCCGGCCCTCGTTGCGAGGCCGGCGATCCGCTTACTTGCCCAGCCACTTCTCCCGAACCGCGCCCAGTTCGCCATTGGCCTGGGTGAGGTGCAGCCATTGGTCGACGTAGCGCTTGAACACTTCGTCGCCGCTGGGCAGCAGGTAGGCCATTTCCGCATACTGCAGCGGCTTGTCGGGATTTACCGCGCACAGCTCGGGCTTTGCCTTGCTTTGGACGATGGCCTCGGCGGCTTCCGTTACGAACACATCGGCGCGGCCCGCGACGATTTCATCGAAGATTCCGAGATTGTCCTTATGGATGGTCAGCCGGGCATGGGACAGTCGCGTTCTGGCAAACGTTTCGTTACTGCCGCCGGGATTGGCAATCACACGTACGCCGGGCTGGTCGATGGCCTCGATGGTCTGGAACCTGGCCACGTTTTCGCAGCGCGTGATCGGTGTTTTGCCGTTGACCATGTATGGCGTACTGAAATACGCGAGCTGCTGCCGCGCCAGCGTGACCGAGATACCGCCGGCCGCGATATCGCACTTACCGGCGCCAAAATCCGCCATTAGCGTGGCCCACGTGGTCTTCACCATCTTGACGTCGACATTCAGCGACCTTGCCAACGATGCCATGAGATCGACGTCAATCCCCTCGAACACGTCGGGACTCTTCATGAAGCTGAAAGGCTTGTAGTCGCCCGGCGTGCAGACCCGGAGTTCACGCGATTCCAGGATATGTTTCATGGTTGCCGATGCGGGCGGCTTGGGATAGCTGGCAGGCGGCTCCGGTGACAACGCAAAGGCGTGGCATGCCACCAACATACCGGCAACCGCGAGCTTCGATTTCATGGGGCGTCTCCCTTTCTGATCGGATAAGTAACGGGGGCGGCATTCGGGCCGCGCATCGCAGGATACAACCAGATACCCGATACCGCGCCGATCCCGCGCCGCCCTCGCTTCCGCTTCCATAAGGGACATATCGGCGTGCTAGCATGAACGCCTCCATTTCCATGCGCCGCCCGCCCCACCCATGACCACGCTCTACGCGACGCTCGGCGTACAGTCCGATGCCACCCTGGACGAGATCAAGCTCGCTTATCGCCGCGCGGCCATGAAGTGGCATCCGGACCGCAACCCCGGTCGTGAAACCGAGGCCCATGCGGCCTTCCAGCAGATTCGCGATGCCTATTCGATCCTGTCCGACGCCGACCAGCGCCAGGTCTACGACGACGTCTTCGAAAGCGAAATGCGCCGCCGCGAAGCCGAGCACGCGGCCGAGGAAGCGCTGGAGCGCCAGGCACAGGAGGAGGCCCGGCGCGTCGCGCAGGAGCACTACGAGAAGATGGTTGCCATCGCCATGCGCT
>DAIOET010000049.1:0-18781 GCA_036746135.1 Cupriavidus sp. | reverse complement strand
ACGCAGATCCACACCCATATGTGCTATGCGGAGTTCAACGACATCCTGCCGGCCATCGCCGCGATGGATGCCGACGTGATCACGATCGAGACGTCGCGCTCTGCAATGGAACTGCTCGAAGGCTTTGGCGACTTCGACTATCCGAACGAGATCGGCCCGGGCGTGTACGACATCCATTCGCCGCGCGTGCCTTCCGTCGAAGCCATGACGCGCCTGCTGGAGCGTGCTTGCGAAGTCATCCCGCCGGAACGCCTGTGGGTCAATCCGGACTGCGGCCTGAAAACCCGCGGCTGGACGGAGACCGAAGCCGCGCTGGCAAACATGGTGAACGCGGCGCGCGCCCTGCGTGAGAAGCTGGCCGGCCAGGCGCCCGTCACGTGGAAGCGCGTCGACCGTGCCGCCGGCAGCGTGGCCGGCAAAGCGGCGCACGTGCATGGCGCGGCATGCGGCCCGTCGTGCGCAGGCCAGGCAACCGTCTAGGAACCTGCTGAGCTTATGCGCTAAAGCGCACGTTGCGTCGCTGTGTCGCATGGCGGCGCGACGTGCGCGTACGTATCCTTCCGGTCGAGCCAAACAAGAAAATTACGAGCTGTACCGACCTCCGGGGCGGTCCTCGACCATCGGAATGAAACGAGCCACACCCTGGCGCCGCGCTGCGGTGCTTCCTGCCGCCGCACTCACCGGCGCAGCCTTTGCGCAATCCGCGACGGTCACCGCGCCGGATGCATCCACCGTCCACACCCTGCCAACCGTTACCGCCACGGCAAGTGCCATCGGTTCGCTGACCGTGCCCAGCGTGGCCCGGCAGCGCCAATCGCTGTTCCAGTCGGCCGGGTCCGTCGGCTTTGTCGATGCCCAGTCATACACGAACACCTATGCCTACGACCTGCGCGATGTGCTGAAGGATTCGCCCGGCGTCTACGTGCAGGAGCGTTACGGCCAGGAACTGCGCCTTTCGGTGCGCGGCTCGGGCGTGGCACGTGGCTTCCACACGCGGGGCATCGAAATCCTGCAGGACGGCGTGCCGACGAATTTTGCCGACGGCAGTGGTGACTTCTACCAGATCGATCCGTTGTCGCTGTCGGCCGCCGAGGTCTATAAGGGCGGCAACGGCCTGGCCTATGGCAGCACCACGCTGGGCGGCGCGATCAACTTCACCACGCCCACCGCGCTAACCGCCGATGCCCAGAACCTCGTGCGGCTGGATGGCGGCAGTTTCGGCACCGTGCGCGGCAGCGGACAGGTGTCGCGGCAGCTTGGCCAGTGGGACTTCCTGGTCAATGCGACGGTCAGTCACTCGGAAGGCTGGCGCAATCACGAGCGGGGCCAATACGAGCAGATCAACGCGAATGTCGGCTACCGCTTCAGCCCGGCCGTGGAAACGCGCTTCTACTTCGGCGCGTATATCGTCGATCAGTTGCTGCCCGGCGCCCTGACGCTGAACCAGGCACTGACCACCCCGCGCATGGCATCCGCCAGCGCGCTGGCTGGAGACCAGGCGCGCAACACACGTACCGAGCGGCTGGCCAATGTCACCAGCGTCAAGCTCGACAACGGTCAGATCGACTTCACGACGTGGGGCATCCACAAGAGCCTGTATCACCCGATCTTCCAGGTGGTGGATCAGGACAGCTGGACCTACGGCTTTGCGCCGCGCTACACCGGCAATTTCACGCTGGGCGGCATGCGCAACCAGTTGATCGCCGGCGCGCGCTTCTTCGGCGGCAACAACGACGCGCGCCAGTACGTCAACGTCAATGGCAATCGTGGCGCGCAGACGCTGAACGCAAGGCAGGACGCCTATAACTACGAGGCCTATCTCGAAGACCGCCTGTACGTGCTGCCCACGGTGGCGCTGATGGCCGGGGCCAAGGCCTACCGCAACCGCCGCGAATACACCGACTTTGGCGGCCTGCCGGCCAACCCGACCGCCAAGGCTGACGCCACCACCTACAGCGGCGTCAACCCGAAATTCGGGGTGCTGTGGGAACCCAAGCCGGACATCCAGGCGTTCATCGACATTACGCGCAGCGCCGATGTGCCCGACTTCTCGGACCTGAACCAGACGATCGGCACCACGCAGCAGTTCGTGCCGCTCGCCGCACAGCATGGCTGGACGCTGGAGCTGGGGACGCGCGGCCGGACGGACCGCTTTGCCTGGGACATCACCGCATACCGGTCGCTGCTGCGCGACCAGTTGCTGCAGTACACGGTGAGCCCCGATATTCCGGCGTCGACGTTCAACGCCAACAAGACGGTGCTCCAGGGCCTGGAGCTGGGCGCCAGCGCCGACGTGCTGCGCGACGTGGCGTCCAAGGGCGACAAGGTGACCGTGTCGCAGATCTGGAACTACAGCGATTTCCGCTTCGATAACGATCCGGTCTACGGCAACAACCGCATTGCGGGCGTGCCGAAGCACGTACTGCGCACCACGCTCGCCTACAGCCGCAACAGCCGGCTGCGGGTGGCCGGCACGATCGACTGGGTACCGACCGGCGCCTATGTCGATTACGCCAACACGCTCAAGGTGCCGTCGTACGTGCTGTTCGGCATCGAGGCCAGCTACGAGTTCGAGCGCGGCGTGACCGTGTTCCTGGACGCCCGCAACCTGGGCGACAAGCGCTATGTCAGCGACTTCAGCACCGTCACCGATGCACGCACGGCCAACACCTCGGTGTTCTATCCAGGGGTCGGCCGCGCGTTCTATGCCGGCGTGAAGTATCGCTTCTAGCGGTTGCCAGGCCGGGGCATGCGCCCGGATACGCGCACATTGCGTACATCCCCGCCAATAAAAAAACCCTTCCGCAATGGAAGGGTTTTTTGTTGGAAGCCCGACGATACCTTGTCAGTTCACGCGCTGCACCGCCGGAGGCATCCACTTGCCATCGAGCACTACCTGGTCCGGCCAATAGGCACGCATCATCAGGTTGAACGCGTCGGGCGGTGCCGGCAGCCAGTTGGCCACCTGATCGGGCGCCGGGCGCTCGTACTGGATGTAGATATCCAGCGAGCCATCGCGGTTGTACCGCAGGCGGTCGCGGCTGCCAATCGTGTAGCGCTGCAGCGGATTGCTGGCGAATGCCTGCTTGTCGTTGTAGGCGCTCAGCGACCAGAACGCCTTGGCGGGCGGCAACTGGCCCTTTTCGAAATGCAGCACGTAGCGGCTGCCGCCGTCGAACGGACGCCCCGTGGCATCCGCGCGTGCAATCGGGTAGACCGCGTCCTCGGGCAGGTTCGCGCCAAGACCCGACAACGCAACCGCGGCGCGGCGCTCGTAGTCGGCACCATAGGTGCCGGTGTCGTGCTGCACGCGCCAGCCGGTGCTGCCCGCCGCGCTCTTGCGGGCATTGGCGCCGATCGCCGCCAGCGCCGCCGTCGCGCCTTCCTGGACTGCGCGAGCCGTGGACGGCTCAAGCACCGTGGTCTTGAACGGTTCCCCGGCCTTGATACCCATGCGCTGCATCTTCTCAAGCATCGACACATCGTCCGGGCCGGGCGGATTCGCCTGCAGCAGCGCCGCCATGCGGCTGAAGAACGCCTGCGCATCCATTGCAGCCACCTGCTCGGACGGCGGCGTCTCGGTATCGACCAGGCCGACGCGCGGCGCCACCGGCGTCGCTATGCGGGTGCCCTTGCGCCAGGCGGACAGTGGCACCAGGCGGAACTGGTCCTGCAGGCGGTGCACGTTGGGGTAGTCCGCCTTGCCGTTGGTCTGGATTCGTCCGATCAGCCAAACCATGTTGGTGGGCGCGCGAACCTCGGTGATCCCCTTGGGCAAGGTGCCTTGCCAGTCCGGCCCGACGATCGCGAACGCGCCGCGACGGGTGCCGGTGGTACGTTTGCCCGGCGACGCGAACACATTGGTCCACGCATCCAGCATCTGCATCACGTAATAGCGGCCGGCCGTATCGGGCACGGAGAGCACGACCGGTTCACTGCCGACGTCGACCCAGGCCGACGAATACAGCGTATCGGCATTGGGGCTGACCACTTTGGTAAACGTGGCATCGGGGAACGCGCGAAGGTGGTTGAACGTGTTGACCGGCGTCCGGGCCGTCATCACTTCGCGCGTGACATCCATCAGCACGAGCGGATAGCCGTAGGTAAACACCTCGGCCGAGAGCTTTTTCATCGCCTGGTCCGACGGCGGCTGCTCCACGGCAGGGGCAGTCACGGGTTCGGGCGTGGTCGTGCAAGCGGAAAGGAAGACGGCAAGCGCGAGGACGCTCGCCAGTTGGCGTATCGATCGGTTCATGACCCCGTTTCCCAGTATGGTGGCGACCTTCCGGGAGCAAACTGGCTGACGAGTCGGGGGACGCGTGTTGCTCCAGAGGCGCATCTATTCCGAACGAATAATGTGCCTGCCGCTTGGCCCCTGTCAATGATTCCAAGGGCTGCTTCCGGGGGCTACCGAACACTCCGCGGGAACTGTCGCTACGTTAGTGGCGCATGAGCCTCATAAGGCACTTGCATCAGCCGCCCGGTGCGCGAGGGTTGCGATGCGCCGACCGGCGCGTACCCGTCGCGCCTTCGAACACTACTGGCGGCGGGACGTGCGCCACGGCGGCGTCGGCCCCAGAGCTTTGCGCAACATCTCAACAAAAAGCCTCGCGCGCATCGACGACTGGCGTGACTGCGGCACCAGCGCCGTCACGTCGGCGTCGGGCAATCGATATGCGGGCAGCAGCGCGACAAGACGTCCGGCGACCAGGTCATCGGCCACATCCCATTCCGACCGGGTCATGATGCCCTTGCCCGCCAGGCACCAGTGATGGACGACATCGCCGTCATTGCTCTCCATCGTCGGGCGCACGCGTACTGTCTGCTCCCGTGATCGAACATGCCGCGTGTTCTTGCCTTGGCTTCGACCGTCTCCATCCGATGCGCCGTCCTCGCCCTGGGCACCCTCGCCGCCAGTAAAGCGCCATAGCGTGACGTCCTCTTCGTTCTCCCTGAGAACCAGGCAGGCGTGTCGCTCAAGGTCAGCGGGTGTCTCCAGCGGGGGCGCCTTGGCCAGATATGCCGGCGCGGCGCACAGAATGCGCCGGTTCGGCGCAATGCGATGGGCGATCCAGCGCGAATCCGGAATCGTGCCGATGCTGACCAGCACATCGAAGGCATCACGACCATGCACCGGTTGGCGCGGCAGCATGAGGTTATCCGACAGATACAACTGCACCTCAAGATTGGGATGCGTGGTCTGAAACTGGGCCAATAGCGGACCAAGGTAGCGACGCCCGAAGCCAAACGGCCCATGTATCTTGAGTTTGCCCGCGACGGAGTGGCTGCGCTGCTGCAGGGCCTCCTGGATTGCCTGCATCTGTTCGAGGATTCCGGTCGCCTGCTGGGCCAGTAGTAACCCCTCGTGCGTCAGTTGCAGCCGCCGTGTGGTCCGCTGGGCCAACCGCACGCCCAGGCGCGCCTCCAGCAGATTCAGACGCTTGGTCACGGCAGGCGGTGTGACATTTTCCTCCCGCGCCAGGGCGGCCAGGCTACCCAGGCGATCCAGTGCCAGGACGAACCGAAGGTCCTCGATATCCAGCTTCATTCTTAACCTTTAGGTGAATTAAGAAATTCTAAGCCATTAACCACATGCGGACATCGCGCACCTACACTGGCAGCTCGCAAACAGGAGAGCGCCGCCATGACCGAGCCAACAGGCCAAACCGTGCAGACCACGCCGCCAGCACGTCAATACGACTTCGTCCTTTTCGATCTGCTGACCGCGTTGCTCGATTCCTGGTCGCTATGGAACAGCGTCGCGGGCGGCGAGGCACCGGGTCGGGCGTGGCGTGCCGCGTATCTCAAACGCACCTATGCATGCGGCGCGTACCGCCCCTACGAGACACTGGTGCGCGAGGCCGCGATCGAGACTGGCTTGCCCGCGTCGATGGCGGATGCGCTCGAAGAGCGATGGACGGAACTCGCACTCTGGGACGGTGCGGCCACCGTCCTGGAATCGCTGCGTGCGTCGCATTCGCTGGGCGTGGTGACCAACTGTTCGGAACGGCTGGGGCGACTGGCCGTCGAGCGGCTCAATGTGTCGATGGACGTCATCGTGACGTCCGAACGCGCCGGCTTCTATAAACCAGATCCGCGCCCTTACCGCCAGGCGCTTCAGGAAATGGGCGCGGACCCTGCGAAGACGCTCTTCGTCGCGGGGTCCGGTTTCGATCTGTTTGGCACGTCGGCCGTCGGCATCGACACCTACTGGCACAACCGCGTGGGGTTGTCGTTGCCCGACGGCGCACCGGCCCCGTTACAGGAAAGCCCGAGCATCTTGCCCGTGCTGGAACTCGCTTCGATGCCTCGCCGCAAGACCGGCTCACACGGTTGATTCGGGGCGCCGTTGCCACAACTCCGCTGCGCGGCTCGCTATACCAAGGGTAGCCACACGGCGCACCCTTCCCAAAGGAATCCCATGAACTTGCAAGAACTCGAAACGCCGGCGCTTCTGCTGGACCGAATCAAGATGGAGCGCAATATCGCGCGGCTGAAAGACCGCCTGGCGCCGTCTGGCGTGACATTGCGTCCCCACGTCAAAACCAACAAGTCGGCCGACGTCACCGCGCGTATCGGGGCGCCCGGTACGCCGATCACCGTGTCCACGCTGAAGGAAGCGGACTACTTCCTTGAGCATGGCTGGTCCGACATCCTGTACGCGGTGGGTATCGTGCCGTCGAAGCTGCCGCATGTCGAAAAGCTCGTGCAACGCGGCGCCAAGCTGACCCTGCTGCTCGATAACGTGGAGGCCGCCCAGGCGCTCGCCGCGTGGTGCCGCGAGCGCGCACTCGACCTGCCCGTACTGATCGAAATCGATACCGATGGCCATCGGTCCGGCGTCAAACCGGAAGATGGGCTGCTGCTCGATATCGCCGCCGCGCTCAGCGCCGAGGAAGGGACCGGCGCCTGGCTCGCGGGAGTGCTCACCCATGCGGGCGACTCGTACAACTGCCGCTCGGCCGAGGCCATCGAAGCGCTGGCCGAACAGGAGCGCGCCGGCGCCGTACGGGCGGCGGAGCGCTTGCGCGCGGCAGGCTATCGCGCGCCAGTGGTGAGCGTCGGCAGCACGCCAACCGCACACTTCGCCCGCTCGCTCGAAGGCGTGACAGAAGTGCGCGCCGGCGTATTCGTGTTCTTTGATCTGGTGATGCACGGCATTGGGGTCTGCGCCGTCGACGACATCGCGCTGTCTGTGGTGTGCACGGTCATCGGCCATCAGCGCGAGAAAGGCTGGCTGATCACGGATGCGGGCTGGATGGCCATGTCGCGCGACCGCGGAACCGCAAAGCAGCCGGTCGACCAGGGCTATGGACTGGTGTGCGATGTCGACGGCAAGCCGCTATCGGACCTGGTATTGATCGACGCCAATCAGGAGCACGGTATCGTGCGCCACCGCACGGACCCGTCGGCCACGCCAATGCTCCCGGTTGGCACGTTGTTGCGTGTACTCCCCAACCACGCATGTGCGACGGCGGCACAGCACGACAGCTACGCGGTCATCGCGGGCGGCACTGAATTGGAAGCGCGTTGGACTCGCATTGGAGGATGGTGAGCGCGATGACGACGGCGCTGCCTTATTCGCCATAGTGCAATCCCAACGTACGCCAACAGACAGATCAAAGTCTCAGGGTGGAATTCCATGCAAACGACACGCGCGATCCAGGTGTCGGGTGCATCGTCCCAAGCCGTGGCCGCTGCATGTGGCGTTGCGCGTTTGACCACGCGCCCGCACGCCATGACATCCCGATCACAACACATCGAGGAGCGGCGACATGAGGCTGAGATTACTTGCTCTTGTGGCGTTACAGGCGTTTGTGAGCCAGGCGCACGCGCAATCGAGCGTGACGCTGTATGGCGTAATCGACGCCAACGTCGAGTACATCAATCACCTTGGCGCTGTACCGGTGGCCGCAAATGGTTTCAACTCCGGCCCGTCGCACAGTGTCGTGCGGATGGATTCGGGCGGTGTATCGGGATCGCGTTGGGGGTTGCGCGGCACGGAGGCCCTGGGCGCGGGACTCAAGGCAGTATTCGTGCTGGAGAGCGGTTTCAATGTGGAAAGTGGCACCTCGCAGCAAGGCGGCCGACTGTTTGGCCGTCAAGCCTTCGTCGGTCTGCAAAGCCAGTACGGCCAGTTGTCGCTCGGCCGCCAGTACACCTCGATGTTCGAGTCGCTGGCGAACTTTGCGCCGGCCGCCTATGCCACGCAATACGAGCCTGCCGTCGTTCTGGCCGGAGCCAATTTCCGGGAGGACAACACCGTCAAGTACACCGGCACGTTCGGTCCGGTAACGGCACTGGCGCATTGGTCGTTTGGTACCGGCGTGGCCTTGCCACCGACGGTTGGCGCGCCGTTCATCCTCGGCGGAAATGGCGAAGTACCGGGCCAGTTTCGCCGCGACACCGCCTATGGCGCGGCAGTGATCTATGCGGCCGGACCGATGGGACTGGTCGTCAGCTATGACCAGTTGAATCCGACCATCGCGCCCGCGTCGGCACCGGCCAACGCGGGCACTGGCACGTTCAAGAAGGCCGCCGTGGGGGCCAGCTACCTGTTCGGCGCCGCCAAGATCATGGGCGGCTACCGCTGGGGCCAGAACAAAAACCAGAATGGCGGCGAGTTCCTGCGTGACAACTTTTACTGGATCGGCGGGACTTATCAACTTACGCCCGCAATCGGCCTGACGCTCGAATACAACTACGACGACGTCAAGAACCAGTTCGGCAATGCGAACCAGCCCAATCCCTGGCAGATTGCCGTTATTTCAAACTACGCGTTCTCCAAGCGTACCGATGTCTATATCAGTGCCGCCTATGCGAAGTATGCGGGCCTCGGCCTGGAATCGGCGGCAATCTTCTATGCCAACAGTCTCTCGCTCGGCAACAGCTATGCGCTGCCCAACGGGCAGAACTCGATGCTGGGTGTCGCCGTGGGACTGCGCCATAAGTTCTGAGTGACGGCTTGCGGGCGCGCATGGCATACCGGCGCAAACCGGCCACCGTCACCCCGCCCCCAGCACCGCCAACGCCCTCCCAACCACCGGCGAACGATTGCCCGGTTGCCACACCACCGAGTACTCGGCATGCGCAGGTTCTCCTGCCAGCGGCTTGAGCACGACACCGGGCAACTGCGCGCGGTCCGGCGTACGTGGCACCAGCGACACGCCCCGCCCAAGCGCAACCAGGCTGGCTACGGAGAGCAGATGTCGGGCGTAGTGCCGCACGTTCGGGCTGAATCCCGATCGCAGGCACGTCGCTACGATCAAGTCGAAATAGGCCGGCGCACTCTCGCGCGGAATCACGATAAACGGCTCGCCGGCCAGATCCGCCGGATCGATCTTCTTGCGCTGCGCGAGCGGATGCGTGTCCGGTAGCGCAGCCATCAGAGGCGTGCGTGCAATCGGATGAATACTCATCTCTCCAGCGCCGCTCGCCCCGGGCGACACCTGCGCCAATCCGAGGTCGATCCTGTCATGCCGCAGCGCCTCGATCTGCTCCGAAGAACCCATCTCTTCCCATATCGTCTCCACCCCTGCCAGATTCCGCTCCAGCCGCGCGATCAGCTTCTCCATGCCGATGTACAGCAGCGCTGCCACAAAGCCGATCCGAAGCGTGCCGGTTTCTCCTTGCTCGGCGCGTCGCACCACCTCGCGCGCCATATCGGCCTGGCCGATGATCCGTCGCGCCTCCTGCACGAGCGCGCTGCCCGATGCCGTCAACCTCACGCTGCGCTTGTTGCGGTCGAAAAGCATGACACCCAGTTCGCCCTCCAATTGCTGAATGTGTTTGGTCAGCGGCGGTTGCGAGATCCGCAGCCGCTCCGCGGCGCGGCCGAAGTGCAATTCCTCCGCAAGGGCGAGAAACATCCGAAGGTCGCGGATTTCCATGATGGCGAGTGAGCGTTGAGGACGCCGGGGGATGGCGGTGATTCATTCTAATTCGGAATTACTGTGCTCCCAAAAATATATTGGACGATGCCATCGGCACTCAGCAGAATGCATCCACCAAACCTACAACGACATGGAGACAACCTTGCGGGGCGCCATCTCACCGCCACTGGAACCAGTGGTGAGCGCCCGTCCGCATGCCAATCTCCTTGCGTACCGTAGCCCTCGCAGCCCATTCGACGAGACCTGTGCATGACCCGCATTCGCCCCCTCCGCCCCGAAGACATGACCGAAGACCAGCGCGCAGTGCATGCCACCATCGTGGCAGGCCCGCGCGGACAGGTACGCGGCCCGCTGGCCGTCTGGCTTCATCGGCCCGGCCTGGCCGCCAAAGCGCAGGCGCTGGGCCAGTACTGTCGCTATGACTCCTCGCTTCCACAGCGACTGTCCGAACTGGCCATCCTCGTGATGGGCCAATTCTGGCGTGCCGAGTTCGAATGGTGGGCGCACAAGCCAATCGCACTGAAAGCCGGCGTCGACGAGGCTGTGATCGAAGCCATTCGCACTGGCGCCGAGCCCGCCTTCACTCACGATGACGAAGCGACGGTCTATGCCGTCATGCGCAGCCTGAACGAGGCACACAGGATTCCCGCCCCTCTCTATGAGCGCGCACTGGCCGTGCTCGGCCAGGACGCCGTGATCGACCTGGTTGGTCTTGCGGGGTACTACACCCTGATTTCCATGACGATCAACGCGTTCGAGGTCATGCCGCCCGACGGCACACCCCTCGAACTCGACCAGTCCGCCGCGCGCTGAGCCAGCACATCGCCCTTCATGACCACATCATCCCCATCAGGAAGCATCAATATGTCCCAACACACACAAGGCAGGCTCGCAGGAAAGGTCCTACTCGTGACCGGTGCGGGGTGCGTCGGCCCCGGCTGGGGCAACGGACGCGCGGTCGCCGTGCGCTTTGCCGAGGAAGGCGCCAAGGTCTTTGCGGTCGATAAAAGCGCGGAGGCAATGGAAGAGACGCTGGCCCGCGTACGCGCCATCCCCGGTGCGCAGATCGAGTCGCACACGTGCGACGTGACCCAGGCATCCGAAGTCAAAGGCATGATCGACGCCTGCGTGGCACGCTTTGGCCGCGTCGATATCCTCGTGAACAACGTCGGCGGATCGGCGCGCGGCGGTCCGGTGGATCTCACAGAGGAAGCGTGGGACAAGCAGATCGACTTCAACCTGAAGAGCGTGTTTCTGGCCTGCAAGTACGTGCTGCCACTGATGGAAGCACAGGGCGGCGGCGCGATCGTCAACACGGCGTCCACCTCGGGCATTCGATGGACGGGCGCCGCGCAGGTCGGTTACGCCTCGGCCAAAGCCGCGGTGATCCAGTTTTCTCGCGTGGTCGCGGTGGAATACGCCAAGAAGAATATTCGCGTGAACACGGTCATCCCCGGTCAGATGCACACGCCGATGGTGGAGGCGCGCCTCGCCGGACAGCGCGCGGGCGGCAACGTCGATGCGCTGCTGGCACAGCGCCAGGCTCGCATCCCGCTGGGCTTCATGGGCGACGGCCGGGATACCGCCAACGCCGCACTGTTCCTCGCATCAGACGAAGCGCGGTTCATCACCGGTGCGGAGCTGATCGTCGACGGCGGCATGAGCGTGCGCTGCGACTGAACGCGACACACAGGTCAACGCCCGCCCCGAAGCGATTGCGCCATCAAGACAGATAACGGAGACAACGCCAGCATGCCATCCAACCAACGCACACATGTATCGCGCCGGCGCGCGCTGATCCATGCGCTTGCCACCTCGGCCGTGCTTGCAGCCCCGATATGGCTGACGACACCGGTGCAAGCGGCGGCCTATCCTGACAAACCAGTGCGAATGGTAGTGGCCTTCTCGCCCGGCGGCCCGACGGACATCATCGCGCGCGTGATTGCCCGCAAGCTCGGCGAACGCCTGGGCCAGCAAGTAGTGGTGGAAAACCGCCCCGGCGCGGGCGGCAACATCGCATCGGAGCAGGTTTCCAAGTCACCGGCCGACGGTTACACGCTGCTCTACAACAGCTCGTCGATCGCGATCTCGCCGGCCCTGTTCCGCAAGCCCGGCCTTAACCCGACCGAAATCTTCACGCCCGTGGCCTACGTGGCAACGGTGCCGCTGGTGGTGATCGTGAATGCGGCCAGTCCAATCAAGACGCCGGAGGACTTTCTCCGGCAGTTGAAGGCCAATCCGGGCAAGCTCAACTTCGGTTCGTCGGGCAACGGCACCATTGACCATCTGACCGGCGTGCTGTTCGCCGCGAAGACGCAGACGACGTTCAACCATATCCCCTATAAAGGCAACGCCGCGGCGCTCCCCGATCTGCTGTCCGGCCGGCTGGATTTCATGATGTCCGGCAGCCTGAACGCGGCACTGCCGTTTATCAAGGACGGAAAGCTGCGCGCCATCGCGGCCACCACGCGCCAGCGCGTCTCGGTACTGCCCGACACGCCAACGCTCGCCGAAACCATCGTGCCGGGATTCGACTCCGGCACCTGGCAAGGCATCGTCGCACCGGCCCGCACACCTGCCGATATCGTCAACCGGCTTAACCGCGAGATCGCCGCCGTGCTCAAAGATCCGGACGCGCTGGCCGCGCTCCGTGCGCAGGGCGCCGAACCCACGGGCGGCACGCCCGCCGCCTACGGACAGCTCATCAAGACCGAGTACGCACGCTGGACGCAGGTGGTCAAGGAAACCGGCGCGCGCTCGGACTAAAGCGGCTGCAACGCCGTCAACGATGCCGGGCCGAATTCCACCGACGATGCATCGCCCCTTCCTTCTTCGAGAACCGGGATGAACACACGGAACCATAACGAGATACCGGCCGACGCCGGTATCTGGGATTGCCACACGCATATCTTCGGCCCGTATGCCGAACACCCCCTGCCGCCGAATGCCGTATACCGCCCGCCTGCCGCGCCGTTCTCCGCACTGCGCGCCTTGCACCGTTCGCTCGGCATCACGAACGGCGTACTTGTGCAGGGCGCGTGCTATGGCGACGATCACGATGCGGTGCTGACCGCGCTCGATGGCGCTGACGGCATGTACCGTGGCGTGGCGCTGATCTCGCCCGACGTCGACGAGGGCACCCTGCAGCAGATGCATGCGCGCGGCATTCGCGGCATCCGCCTCGGCCTGATGTCGCACCTCGGCGGCAAGCCCGATGCCGGGCGCATGGTGGCCCAGCTCGAACGCATCCGCTCATACGGATGGCATGCGCTCGTGCATGGCGAGGTCGGCGACGTCGTCGATGCGCTTGATGTGCTGGCGCCGCACGGTGTCCCGCTGGTGATCGACCACATGGCCCGCGTCGATGCGGCCAAGGGTATCGACTATCCGGCGTTCGCCGCGCTGGAATGGTGCCTCGCGCTGCCCAATGTCTGGATCAAGCTGTCCGGCGCGGATCGCATCACGGCAGGCGTGGCGCCGTACGACGCCGCGCACGCCATCGCACGCCGGCAACTGGCCATCGCGCCCGACCGAGCCATCTGGGGCACGGACTGGCCGCATCCCAACATCGCCTATCCCGTACCCGACGAAGGCGAGTTGCTTGGATGGATTCGCCGCGTCTGCCGCGATGTGTTCGGTAACGAGGACGGCGCCGATGCCGTGTTGCGCGTCAATCCGTCGCGTCTGTACGCATGAGCCCCACCACCGGACCAACCATGAACATGAACACGATCCCGACCCTTGCCATGCCCACCGGACGGTATCCCGATCCGGCGGTGCAGGTTCTTGCCCCCGCGTTCGAGAAATATCGCCTGGTCCTGGCCGCCGTGGAACGTATCGCGTCCGGCTCGCGGTGGGCCGAAGGGCCCGTCTGGTTCGGAGATGGCCGCTACCTGCTCTGGAGCGACATCCCGAACAACCGCATCCTCAAGTGGGACGAAGAGACCGGCATCGTCAGCGTCTTCCGGTCACCTTCCGGCCACGCCAACGGTAATACGCGCGACCGGCAAGGCCGCCTGATCAGTTGCGAACACGGCGGCCGGCGCATCACGCGCACCGAATACGACGGCAGCATCACCGTGCTGATGGACAGCTTCGACGGCAAGCGTCTGAACTCTCCCAACGACGTCGTGGTCAAGTCCGACGGCTCCATCTGGTTCACCGACCCGCCGTTCGGCATCGCTGGCTACTACCAGGGCGAGCAGGCCCAACAGGAACTGCCGGAGCGCGTCTACCGGCTCGATCCCGACTCCGGCAAGGCCACCGTGATTGCCGACGATATCAGCGGCCCCAACGGACTCGCGTTCTCGCCCGACGAACGAACGCTCTACGTGATCGAATCGCGCGCGCGGCCTCGCCGCATCCGTGCGCTCGCCGTCGACGCCGACGGTATGCGGGTCGGCGATAGCCGGGTGCTCATCGACGCGGGTCCCGGCACGCCGGACGGCTTTCGCGTGGACGTCGACGGCAACCTCTGGTGCGGCTGGGGCATGGGAACGCCGGAACTCGACGGCGTGCGCGTGTTTTCGCCCGAGGGCGAGGCGATCGGCCACATCTCGCTGCCCGAGCGTTGCGCCAACCTCTGCTTCGGCGGTCGCCATCGTAATCGGCTGCTGATGGCGTCCTGCACCTCGATCTATTCGCTGTACGTGAACACACAAGGCGCGGCGGGCGGCTGAACGCCACGCCGGCACCATATCAGGAGACATCGTCATGCACATCCAGTACACGCGCCGCCGCGCCATGTCCGCGCTCGCCGCCACCCTGCTCGCCACCGGCGCGGCATGGACGGCGCTACCCGCCTGCGCAGCGCCTATCACCCGGCTGGTAGTGGCCTTCCCCGCAGGCGGCCCTGCGGATACGCTCGCGCGCACGCTGTCACGCCAACTGGAGTCTGAACTCAAGCAAACCGTGGTCGTCGACAATCGGCCGGGCGCGAACGGTGCCATCGCCATCAACGCCGTGGCCAAGGCGCCTACCGATGGCTCCGTGCTGTTTCTCACCAGTGCCGGCGCTATCGTGATCAATCCGGCGCTGTATCCCAACCTGCCCTACGATCCGCAGAAAGACCTCACGCCGATCTCCCTGGTGGTCAACACGCCGGAGGTTCTGGTGGTCAAGCCGGACGACACCGTTGCCAACGCCGCTGCGTTCGTCAAGCGCGCACACGCCGCCGGCAAGCCGCCCAGCCTGGCTTCCACTGGCATCGGCAGCATGCCGCACATGGCTATCGAGCTGTTCAAGATTTCCACGCGCGTGAACTTCCTGCACGTCGCGTACAAGGGCGCGGCGCCGGCCATCACCGATACGCTAGGCGGCCAGGTGGATGCATTCATCGGCGACGCCTCCGGGCTGATGACCTACATCACGTCGAAGCGGCTGAAGCCGATCGGCGTAGCAGCGCCGAAACGCCTTCCGTTCCTGCCCGATGTGCCTACCCTTGCCGAGCAGGGCATCGCAAACGTGGAAGCCAGCAACTGGTATGGACTGATGGCCCCCGCAGGCACCGCGCCGGATGTGGTCAAGAAGGTCAACGATGCGCTGCGCCGCACGCTGGCTGCGCCGGAGGTCCGCAAGAACCTTGAACAGCTTGGCCTGGAGCCGGCACCGGGGACGCCCGCGGAGTTCACCTCCATCATCCGGGCGGATACCGCCAGATGGGCCAAGGTAATCAAGTCGCAGAACATCCGTGGAGAATGACATGACGACCGTGATCGCCCCGACAGACGAAGCCTTCAGCACTGCCGCGCGCCCCGGCGAACTCCGGCTGTGCTGGTCGCCGCGCTCGCCGTTCGTACGCCGCGTGATGGTGGTTGCGCACGAACTCGACCTTGCCGCGCGCATCACCTGCATTGACACCGTTGTCGGAATGACGGGCTGCCATGCGCAGCTCATGCGGATCAATCCGCTCAACAAGATCCCTACGCTGATTACCGACGATGGCTTCGTGCTGTCGGACACGGTTTTGATCTGCGAATACCTCGACAGCGTGGCGCCCCTGCCCCGCCTGTTTCCGCAAGCCCATACCGCACGCATGCGCGCCATGCGCTGGCACGCGCTTGGTCACGGTCTGACCGATCTGCTGGTGCTTTGGCGCAATGAACGGTTGCGCCCGGCAGAGCAACAGCACGCGCCGACCATCGCCGCCTGGCATGCCAAGTTCACCGCCACGCTGGCCGCGCTTGACCGGGAAGCGGGACAGCTTGCCGACGCACCGCCCTGCATCGGCCAGATCGCAATTGCATGCGCGGTCGGCTATCTCGATTTTCGGTTCCCCGACCTCGCGTGGCGCGACGGCGTTCCGGCGCTATCCGCGTGGTTCGCGCAGTTCGAGCAACGTGCATCGATGCAGGCGACCTTGCCTTCTGGTGGATAAGAGATACCGAGGGACGCCGGTACGGGTGCGCCATGCCACTGACTAGTCCGACTTCGCTCCGGCGTCGAGCGTGGTCTTGAGTTTTTGCACCGCCGCAGCGGACTCCTCATCGATCTGTTTGCGTAGCGCCGCCCAATTGAGTATCGAAAACAGCAGGGTCGGCGCTTGATAGACAAAGTCGCGCTCGAACCGTGTACCTGCGCCGCTCGGTGTCAGCGTATAGGTCACGGTTCCAGCATTCCTGCCCTCAATCGCGCCATCGATACGCCAGAATGACGGTGCCTGGCGTCCGGTAACGGTCCAGACAACCGACCCCTCCCGACCTGCCACCCTGAAGGCCTCGGTCACCTGTTCCCCTACCTGCAGCGAATGATCGGTGGCACCTTGCACGGCCAGCGACGATGGATGCCACGCCGGCCAGTTCGCGGGCGTCGACACGTACTCGAACACTTGCGCAGGCGACCGCTGAATCGTGACCTCGCTGTGAATGCGCGTCATCGATTGCCAAGGCAACGGTGCAAAGAGCAGCACCGCAATCACGATGACGGCCGCAAGTGCACGGAAAGCAGTCCTGCGAGACAGCATGGTCGAGCTCCGGAACGATGCCTCGCTGCAACTATAGGTAAAACGGGAGACATCCGGCAGCAGCTCGGCGTCCGGTTCCGAACCTCCGCCGCGCGGGGCTTGACGTTGGCGTTGTTGGAGTCGACGGCCCCGACCCCTGGCCCACCACCGCCGCCCCGACGACTTTCGGCCGGCCTGGAGACAGCGGCCCGGCTCCGGGGCTAGACTAGCGCTGTCCCGCAACGGGACGGCTACCCAAACGCTGCATGCTTACGTTGGCGCTTCACAATCGGAGGAAGCAAGATGGCAAAGCTCATGGCGCTCTACAAGAAACCTGCGGACAGCGCAGCGTTCGATTCACACTACTTCACCAAACACATCCCGATTGCCAAGAAAGTCCCGGGCTTACGCGGCTATGAAGTAAGCGCCGGCCCGGTTGCGACCCCAGCCGGTGATTCGCCCTTTCACCTGGTTGCGCTACTGAGCTTCGATTCCCTCGCAGATCTTCAGCGGGCGCTAGCCTCGCCAGAGGGCGCCGCAGCGGCGGCGGATTTGGCAAACTTCGCGCAGGCTGGGGTGGATCTACTTATCTTCGATACAAAGGAAGTCTAGATCGTTGGCGGACGTACCCGCGGGGGGCTTTGGAAGACCCTGCGAGTACGCCAGAATTAGACGGGACCGGCGGGCATCGGGTGCCACCGCTACTTGCACGATCCCGCCGGGCTGACCTCCACCACCTTGGAAGGATCGCTGAGCGACGTGATATTTACGGTGCAACTTCTGGCCAGTTTCGTACCCATGAAGAACGCCTCGTAGTCCGCGTCCTTCTCCGGCACGAAGGACACGGCAAACCAGCACTGATAGACGCCGCTACCGACCATGTACTTGAGGGTGATCGGCTGATTCGCGCGGACATAAAATTCCGCCGAATCATGGTGCCGCACTGGCTCCCTCACCGGCATGCCGAGGCTCTGGTCGCGCAAGCCGCGGCTGCCGGGGAATCCGCCGATCACGGTGCCGGAGGTCTCGGCGCCCCAGTCCATGCAGTCGCGCTCCGGCGCGCCCCAAACCGCACCGCCCGAAGGATTCCCCGTGGTCATCACGCGCAAGCGGGCACGATCACCCCCCACTGCCTCCTGCATCGGGTTGAACTGCGTGTGCGTGATGCCTGCGATACCGCACGCCCCAAGTCCAAACACCGAGGCCACGAGCACCAGCACCGTTCTGCATCGAAGCTCATTGGATCGTCGCATCAGAACTCCAGTCCAAGTTGCGCCGCCACATTGGTACGACGGGTGCGGAAGTTTTCGGGCTTCTTGACCGGCATGCCGAACGTGACTTCATACGAGAGCGCCGCGAGGCTACCCAGGCGCCAGCGGCCGCGCGCACCGATCACCGCGCCCATCAGGGTCTGCCCCACCAGGAATGCCGCCGATGGCCCACTCACCTGCCCCATATCGAAACCGAAAAAGGCTTCCTGCCCGGTATTGCCAATCTGCCACGCCATGTCGTTGCGCATCGTGACGCCGTTCTCAGCGGAAAGCGTGAGTTGTTCGTCGAAGCCACGCACCGAGTAGCGGTTGCCAATCACGAAATAGTCGGACGGCAGGATGCGCGTGAGGGCGTATTGCGCGCGCACCGTCCCCTGGTAGCGCAGTCGCTGGCCGCCGATCTGGAACGGCGCCATCAGGCCCACGTTCCCTTGCAGGATCTGCGAGCCTCCGTCCCAATTTGCATCGCCCAACACGAAGCCCGGTGCCTTGGAGTGGTTCGGCATCGACTGACGCCACGCCGTGCCGACGTCAAAGACGCTGCTACCGAAATACTGCCGGTGCGACGCGCCGATCTCGAAGCCGACAAAATCCCGGCGCTGGACGCTCAGATCCAGCCCATCGATGGTGCTGCTGGCCGACTTGCGGAACAGCTTGCCGTAGACCGACGTCTTGCC
>DAIOET010000048.1:0-18924 GCA_036746135.1 Cupriavidus sp. | reverse complement strand
GCGAGCCGGCATCCTCGTCAGGCTTCGGTCTGGCCGGCTGCGACGTGACGAAGTAGCCGGCCCCGCGCCGTGGCTCGACCAGTCCACGCCCGACCAGGATCTCGAACGCCGCGACGATGGTGTTTTTGCTGTGGCCCTGCAACTGGGCCAGTTCGCGCAACGACGGCAGTTTGTCGCCGCTGCGGTAGGCGCCATCACGGATCTGGCGCTCCAGTGAGTCGGCCAGCGAAACGGAAATCGGTGCGGATCTGGGGCTCATAAGGAAAAGGTCAACGTGAAACCGGGATCGGATGTCGGACGACTGTCCCGCCAAACTGTACCTTTTTATACTGGTACAGTGTCCCTAAACTGTCTCCATCATTACACACATGGAGACATTGATGGCAACCGATTCCGCGCTTCCGAATTTTCGCGCGCTCACCCCGGCGCAGCGGCTGGATCAAGTCGCTGCCTTGACCGGCCTGACCGCCGACGAAGCGCGCCTGATAGCCGAGCCAGGTGCGCTGGGCACGGATCGGGCCAACGGCATGATCGAAAACGTGGTGGGTACGTTCGACCTGCCGTTCGGCGTTGCCGGTTACTTCCAGGTCAATGGCCGCAGCTATGTCGTGCCGATGGTGGTCGAGGAACCGTCGGTGGTAGCCGCGGCCTCGTTCATGGCCAAGCTGGCCCGTGACGATGGCGGATTCCAGACCTCCAGCTCGGGGCCGCTGATGCGTGCGCAGGTTCAGGTGCTTGGGATCGCCGACCCATACGGGGCGCGGCAGGCGCTGCTGCGGCAACGCGACGAAATCCTGGCCATCGCCAATGGCCGCGACAAGGTGCTGATCGGCCTGGGCGGCGGCTGCAAGGACATCGAAGTCCACGTGTTTCCCGACACACCGCGCGGCGCCATGATCGTGCTGCATCTGATCGTCGACGTGCGCGACGCGATGGGCGCCAACACCGTCAACACGATGGCCGAGGCCGTGTCGCCGCTGGTGGAGCAAATCACCGGCGGATCGGTTAGATTGCGCATTCTGTCGAATCTGGCGGATCTGCGCCTGGCGCGGGCTCGCGTGCGGCTCACCGCCGCCACGCTTGCCACGCGGGAGCGCAGCGGCGAGGAAATCATCGAAGGCGTGATCGATGCTTACACGTTCGCGGCCATCGACCCGTACCGGGCGGCCACGCACAACAAAGGAATCATGAACGGCATCGATCCGGTGATCGTGGCCACCGGCAACGACTGGCGCGCGGTCGAGGCCGGCGCGCACGCATATGCATGCCGGAGCGGCAGGTACACATCCCTGACGCACTGGGAGAAAGACGCCTCGGGCGCGCTGGTTGGCACCATCGAAATGCCGATGCCGGTGGGCCTGGTGGGCGGTGCCACGAAGACCCATCCGCTGGCGCGAGTCGCATTGAAGATCCTTGACGTCAAATCGGCGCAGGAGCTTGGCGAAGTTGCCGTGGCGGTAGGCTTGGCGCAGAATCTGGGCGCCTTGCGCGCCCTGGCCACGGAAGGTATCCAGCGCGGCCATATGGCGCTGCACGCGCGCAACATCGCGCTGGTGGCCGGTGCCGTGGGCGATGAGGTGGACCGCATCGCGCGACGCATGGCCGAGGAACACGATGTACGAACCGATCGCGCGGTAACGCTGCTCCAGGAGCTGCGCAACCGCTAGTCCGCAGTCCTTCCTTGAAAGAAGAGCAGGCCCGGCATCCAAGCGCTGCCGAGGCCCGCCAATATCGGAGACAAATCATGCATCCACACGAGAATGCATCGCAGCGCCGCCTGGTGGAGGTCTGGGGCGACACCGCGGACACGCGCCATCTGGCGTGGTCCATCGTCATAGGGGCCACGGTCAGCCTGACCTGCTACTGGCTGGCCAGCCGGTTGCTGGCCGCCGTCGTGGAATCCGCCGAGCTGGCACGCGCTTATGCGATGCTGGCCGGCCTGTTCGGTTGCCTGCTCGCCGGCCTGATCTGCGCCGTGCTGTTCAAGCCAAAACGCATTGTCGTGGAGAACGAGACCGGCCAGTCGCTGGCGCGTGTGGAAGCGCTGCGCAAGCTGGCGGAGGATGCAGGCGGCATCGGACCCATCCATGCGCTGCCGCCGGTGGTACTGGCCGAGCTGCGCGAACTACAGCTGCTCGACCTGTTCCATCCGCACGAACAACCCGGTGCCGCACCGGCAAGCGCGCCCACTGCGCAGGCATTGACACAGCGGCAAGCGGTTTGAAGTACCGGGGAGACTATTGATGATCGAATCCACACTGCTTTCGCATATCCTTGTGGCCGCTGGCATGGGCCTGGCCGGCGCCATTGTCTTCGCTGCCATCGGACTGATCTCCGGCACCGACGAAACCACCACGCTTGCGCCATTGACGCTGCTCGTGGTTCTGCTCGGCGTGCCGCCGGAAGGCGTTTTCACATTCTTCCTGGCTGGCGCCGTGGCCAAGCACATGACCCACGCCATTCCCACCGCGCTGCTGGGCATCCCTGGCGACACGATGGCAACGCCGCTGCTGCAGGACGCCAATCACCTGCGCAATCTGGGCGTGCCCCATATCGCCCTGCGCAAGATGATCTCGGGCGCCATCATCGCAGCATTCGTGGCCGTGCCGCTCGCGGTGCTGTTTGCGGTGCTGCTCGCACCGTTCGGGCCTGCCATTACCAAGGCCGCGCCGTGGATCTTCGTGGTGGCCGCCGTCATCATTGCGTACAGCTCGGCAGGCCGCTGGGCGTCCGTGGCCGCGCTGCTGCCGTTCGTCGTGGTGATCGTCGCGTTGCAGACGCTGACGGCCAAGTTCGGCGTCAAGCTCAGCATCAGCTATTTTCTTGGCATCGCGATTGGCCCGCTGATCGCGGACCTGTTCTCGTCGATCTCGCCCGTCGAACGCACGCGCATGCGTCGAGACAAGGTGCGCACGTTCTCGCTGGCGCCCGACGTGAAAGGCTGGTCAGGCTATTTCCCCAACCCGCTGCGTGTGCTCGATCGCAGCCAGGTGAAATGGACCATCGGCACGGCGGTGGTATCCAGCGCGACATTCGTGTTCAGCCCCGTGGCGATGACCGTGGTGCTGGGCGAAATCGTCGGGTCGCGGGTACGGCATGCCTATCACCGGCTGACGACGGTACTCAGCGCGCGCAATGGCGTGACGGAGGCCACCTATATCGCGGAGGCGCTGATTCCGCTGATCGCATTCGGTCTGCCGTTGAGTCCCGTGGCTGCCGGCCCGGCGGCGCCGCTATTCAACGCGCCGCCCGTGTTCACGGTCGATGCCGGCGGCGGTCAGACGCACAACCTGCATAACCTGCTGAGCCATTGGGAATTCCTGGGCTACGGGCTGCTGGCGGTGCTGCTGGCTGCGCTGGTGTCGTATCCGTTCGCCATGAACTTCGCGCGCCGCGCCGCCCTGTTCGTCGCCCGCAAGATTTCGCACGAAGCCATCATTGCCACGTTCGTCGGCCTGATCCTGGTGATCAGCGTCTGGGAAGGCAACTTCCTCGGGCTGCTGGTGATCGTGACGATGGGCCTGCTGGGCGGCCTGCTGTCGCGGACCATCGGCTTCAATACCGGCGTGCAATTCATGGGGTACTACACGGCGGTGCTGACAGTGCCCGCCGTGCTGAAGCTGGTGGGGTGACGACGGCCGCTATGCCCTGGCTTCGCGGCGTACCGCCTGCGGCGGCATGCCGAAGCCACGGATAAATGCCTCGCGCATATGCCGGCGGTCGCGGAAGCCGGTTTCTTTTGCCACCACGTCCAGCGGGTGGCGGCTCTGCTCGATCATCAGCCGGGCCGCCTCCAGGCGCAGGCTTTCCACGGCCTTGGCGGGCGACTGCCCTGTTTCGGCCGTGAAGATGCGGCTGAACTGGCGCGGGCTCAGATGCACGGCATCGGCCAGCTCTTCCACGGTCAGCGGCCGGTGCAGGTTCCGGCGCGCGTAATCGAGCGCGCTCTGGATGCGGTCGGACTTGGGCGCCAGATCCAGCAACTCCGAATGCTGGGACTGGCCTCCCGACCGGCGCTGGTACATCACCAGCTTGTGCGCGACCGACCGCGCGGCATCGGCACCTAAATCCTTCTCCACCATCGCCAGCGCCAGATCGAGGCCGGCCGTCATGCCGGCCGAAGTCCAGATCGGACCGTCGACGATATGGATGCGGTCGTCCTCGACGTGGATGTCGGGATGCGCGCGTTGCATGTCCCGCGCGTAGAACCAGTGCGTGGTGGCCCGGCGGCCATCCAGCAGCCCTGCCTCAGCCAGGATGAACGCCCCGGTACAGATCGACGCCACGCGGCGCGCCCGCGGTGCCGCCTTGCGCACGAAGTCGAGCACTGGCGGAGGCGTCGGGGTGGCGACCGGATCGGCAACACCGGCCAGCACCCAGGTATCCACCATCGCTCGCGTGCTGGCCGGCCGCGTATCCACCGCCATGCCCAGCGACGACCGCACCGGCCCGCCTTCCAATGAAAAGGCGTCGATCTTATAGAAGGCCTCGCCGGCCACCATGTTGGCGTACTCGAACACGCTTTGTGCCGCCAACGTCATGACCTGAAAGCCATCCGTCAACAGAAATCCCACTCGGTGCATACCGAACTCCGCTTTTATTCCAGGTGTCCTGAAACATGACTATATACGTCATTTCAGTCATCGGTGAGCGGGACTACGATGCTTCACATGGATGCGCCGCATCCGACCCCACCCAATCGAATGGAGAAGCATCATGACGCAGCAACAACACCTTGGCACCGCACTGATCACTGGCGCTTCGTCGGGCATCGGCGCCATTTATGCCGAACGCCTGGCACGACGCGGCCATGACCTCGTGCTGGTTGCCCGCAATCGTGCCAAGCTGGACGCCCTGGCGCGCCGCATCAGCGACGAGACGGGCCGCGCCGTGGAAGTCTTCCCCGCCGACCTTAACGACCGCGCGTCGCTGGCCACCGTCGAAGCCAAGCTGCGCGACGATGCCAGCATCACGCTGCTGGTCAACAACGCCGGCGTTGGCACGCACACCCCGCTGCTCGACAGCAACGTCGACGCCATGACGAAAATGATCGAGCTGAACGTCACGGCGCTCACGCGCCTGACCTATGCCGCCGTGCCGGGTTTCGTGGCGCGCGGCAAGGGCGCCATCATCAATATCTCGTCGATCGTCAGCATCGCACCCGAGGTGCTCAATGGCGTCTATGGCGGCAGCAAGGCGTTCGTCACGGCGTTCAGCCAGTCGCTGCATCACGAGCTGGGTGCCAAGGGCGTGCGCGTGCAGGCCGTGCTGCCGGGCGCAACGGCAACGGACTTCTGGGAAATCGGGGGTCTGCCCGTGGAACACCTGGACCAATCGATCGTGATGCAGGCCACCGACATGGTCGATGCCGCACTGGTCGGCTTCGACAACGGCGAACTGATCACGATTCCGTCACTGCACGCCGTCGAGCACTGGAACGCCTACGAGGCGGCGCGCGGCGCGATGTCCGGTGTGCTGTCGCGCAACACGCCGGCCCCGCGTTACGTGAAGCAGTAAATGGCAAGCCGGGCCGGCTCAGGAATGACAGACCAGTCCATCCTGAAGCTGGCTCGCTTCATAGGCGACATCGCCAGCGCGCTGCGCACGTGCACGGTCGAGCGCGCCATCGCGCCGCCAGTCGCGCACGGCACGATCGATCCACGCGCTCGATTGCGGATCGGCGCCACGTAGGCCGATCCGCGCCGCCTCCGCATCGGATTGCAAACCAGCATCGAGTGTGCGGTAGAAGCGCCATTCCGGCAGCGTCAGTAGCCGGGCCACGACGGGCGAGTCGTCGGCCAGCGCCTGGCACTCTCCCGCAAGAAAACCGCTCGCCGCGCGAATCGACGACGCATAGACCCTGGGCACGCCATCGAAGTCCCGCGCAATGCGCGACGCATACGCGCTACCCTGCCCCACGCACACTGACTGGCCATGCAGATCCTGAGCGCGCTGGTACCGGCTGCCGCGCAGCACTAGCAGCGCGCCTTCTCCGGTGGCGTAGGCCGAAGAAACCGGCAGAATTCCGTCCCCGCGCTTGGTTGCCCCAGCGATCACGATATCGACGCGCCGTTCCGCCGCTTGCCACGCGGACGAATCCGGTTCGCCGGGAAGGCCGATGACCTTCAGCGCGACACCAAGGCGGTCCGCCAAAAAGTGCGCCATTGCCACATCGAAGTGATCCGGCTCAGGCGGCGTTGGCGCCTTGGGCGGCGCCGGCCGCGCATACTGCCGCACGCCAACCACCAGCGTGCCGCGCTGTTGCACCGCTGCCAGCCACGGCCCCGGCGCAACCGGGCGCCCGATGCCGTAGGCGGCCGAGATGGCAGTGCCAATGCCGGCGATCACCAGCAGCAGCGCCAGCCACCTGTACTGCCGCAGCTTAGCCATTGAGCGTCAGCCCCTTGCGCCACCGCGTCAGCCGGCGCTCCACGATCGCCAGCACATAGTTGAGCGCCAGTCCCAGCAACGCCAGCAACAGGATGCCCGCATACATCGTCGGAATCTGGAACACCTCCTGCGAATTGAGCGTCAGGAAGCCCAGCCCGGAATGCGCGCCGATCATCTCCGCGGCCACCAATGCGGTAATGCAGTAGGTGCCGGCCAGCCGCACGCCCGTGAAGATCGAAGGCGAAGCCGCGGGCAGCACCACCTTGCGGAACACGAACAGACGGTTGGCTCCCATCGAACGCGCCGAATCGATCAGCAACCGGTCAACCTGTTTGACGCCGCTGATCGTGCTCAGCAGCACCGGCCAGAACGACGCCCAGAAGATGATGGCTACCTTGGAGGTCTCGCCAATTCCCAGGAACAGGATAAATACCGGAAACAGCGCAAACGCCGAAGTCTGCCGGAACAGTTGCAGGATCGGATCGACGATGGCTTCGAAGCGGCTGAACCATCCCATCAGCAGGCCCAGCGTGACGCCGAGCGCGATGGCCGACAGCAGCCCATAGAGCGATCGCTGCAAGCTGGCGAACAGATGCTTGAACAGTGTCCCGCTGCTGACCAGATCCCAGATCGTGACGACGATCTGCGACGGCGGACTCAGATAGGCGTCACTGACGATATGCAGCCGTGGCACCAGTTCCCAGATCACCAGAAAGCCAATGATGCCCAGCATGCCGAGTGCCCGGTCGCCCAGGCGCGATAGCGACGACGCACGGCTCATGTTGCCACCTTCGCCACGTTCGTCGCCGCACGCTCGCAATGCACGCGCTCACCGGGATTGGCCGTGGCCCCCAGCGGACGCGGCACCGCTGCCGGATTCGACAATTGCACTTCGTCCTTGAGGATGTCCCATGCCTGCTGACGCAGGCGCACAAATTCCGCCGAATTCCGTACCTCGGGCTCCCGTGGCCGAGGCAATGGCACATCGATGATCTGCTTGACCGTGCCGGGACGCCGCGTCATCACCGCGATGCGGTCCGACAGAAAGATCGCCTCATCGAGGCTGTGCGTGATGAACACGATAGTCTTGCGGCGCTGCTCCCAGATCCGCAGCAGTTCGCCCTGCAGGATTTCGCGCGTCTGCGCGTCCAGCGCGGCGAACGGTTCGTCCATCAGCAGAACCTCCGGCTGGTACGCGAGCGATCTCGCAATCGCCACGCGCTGCTTCATGCCACCCGAGATTTCGTGCGGATAGCGCTGGCCAAAGCCTTGCAGGCCCACCAGCTCCAGATATTCCTCCGCCACCGCCCGGCGCCTGGCCTTCGGCACGCCGCGAATCTCCAGGCCCACTTCGATGTTCTGCAGCACGGTTCGCCACGGAAACAGCGCATAGCCCTGGAAGACCACGCCCTGCGCCGGATTGATGCCGCGCAGCCGCTGGCCATCGATCGAGATGTCGCCGCCAGTGCGCTCGGTCAGCCCGGCAAGGATGCTCAGGAACGTCGACTTGCCGCATCCTGACGGGCCGAGGATCGAGATGAACTCCCCTTCGCGGATATCGAGATTGAAATCCCGCAGCACGGCCACGTTGTCGGCGCGGCCCGCTTCATTGCGCACGGCATAGTCCATCGTGACACCGCGCGCCACGATCTTGTGGCTCATGGTCGCGGCTCCTATGCCTTGGCGAACGGGTTGAACTCGTTCGTATAGATATCGCGCGCTGCCACCTTGCCCTTCTGCAGCTTGCCTTCGGCTTCCAGCACGTCGATGTAGTACTGGATCGGCGGCTCCGTGACCACGAGGTTGTCCACGTACGCGTAACGATCGACGTATTCGAGCTGCAGGTTGATGCGCTTGGAGACCAGCTTGCGCGCTTCCTCGGGGTTCGCGTTGACCCAGTTGGCCGCCTTGGCCAGCGCGGTCACCACATCGCGCACGCTCTCCGGATGCTCGCGCAGGAACTTGCCATGCACGCTGTACGGCTGCATGCCGCCCAGGCCGCCATCGAGGTCGAAGTCGCTCCACAGCCGCGTGAGCTTGTCCGCATGGTCGGCGCGGCCCGAGAACGGCGCATGGATGATGGCCAGGTCCGTGTTGCCGGTGGCCAGCGTCTGCTCCGCCTGGTCGTCGGGAATGACCACGAAGTTGATCTTGTTGACGTCCACGCCCTTCTGCCGCAGGAACGTCTTGGTCACGAACTCCGCGCAGGCGCCAAAGCTGTTGATGCCGATGGTCTTGCCTTCGAGGTCACGGGGCGCGCGGATGCCCGAATCCTTGCGCACGAAGTACTTCATATGCGGGGCGTCCTGCAGCGTCTTGTTACCGGCAGCCACGATCTTGATATCGGCACCGGCCGCCACGGCCGAGATGACCAGCGGCACCATGCGCGACCCGAAATCGATCTCGCCCGTGCCGGTCAGCGGAATGATCTGCGGCGCGGCCACCTTGCCGATGTAGTTCGGCCGGGTGTTGGTGCCTTCGAAGTAGCCAAGCTGGTCGGCCAGATAGACCAGATCGAAGGTGGGATTGTCCGGATACTTGAACGTGACCTTGTCGCCGGCCTTGCCGATGACGGCCGGTGCGGCAGGCTTTGCGGCGGATTGCGCGGCGGAATCGCCCTTCGAGCAGGCGGCGAGCAGCGGACCCATGCTGCCGGCCACTGCCAGCGATGCCAATTGCTTGAGCGCGCCGCGACGGCCGGGCGCGCGAGTGAAAAGATCGGAGGCCATATAGTTGTGTGATGAGTGCAGTTCCGCTCGCAGTATTGCGAACCGCCGCACTCCCACACAACGAAGACTTTTGACTATCGATATTGCCTAGTCGATGCTGGCACCCGAGTCACGCACCAACCTGGACCATTTCAGTGTGTCATGCTGGATCAGGCTCGAAAACTGCGCGGGCGTCGCCGTCAGCGGCGAGGCACCCGCCTGCAGCAGCTTGTCCTTCATCGCCTTGTCCTGCGCAATGCGCGTGATCTCGGCGGAAAGCTTGCTGACGATGTCCGCGGGCATACCCTTCGGCCCCACCACCCCGAACCAGACGTCGGCCTCGTAACCGGCGATGCCCGCTTCGGCCAGCGTCGGCACATCGGGCAACGCCGGCGAGCGCGTGGCACTGGTCACGGCCAATGCGCGCAGGCGGCCGGCTTTCACGTGCGGCAGAGATCCCGGCAGGTTGTCGAACATGAGTTGCACCTGGTTGGCCAGCAGATCCGCCATCGCCGGGCCGCTGCCCTTGTACGGTACATGGACGATCTGCACGCCGGCCATCGACTTGAACAGCTCGCCGGACAGGTGATTGGTCGTGCCGTTGCCCGCCGATCCCATGTTCAGCGCATTCGGATGCGCCTTCGCATACTCGACCAGCTCCTTCACGTTCCTGGCCGGCACCTTCGGGTTGACCACCAGGATGTTCGGCACGCCCGCGAACGGCGCAACGGGCGTGAAGTCCTTCTGCGCGTCGAACGGCAGGCGCTTGTAAAGCGAGCTGTTGATCGATTGCGTGCCAACGGTGCCGAACATCAGCGTGTAACCATCCGGCGGCGACTTGGCCACTACATCCGAGCCGATCGTGCCACCCGCGCCGGGGCGGTTGTCGACGATCACCTGCTGGCCCAGCGTCTCCGACAACCGGTTGGCCAGCACGCGGCCCAGCAGATCGGTGGTGCCGCCCGGCGGGAAAGGCACCACCAGGCGGATCGGCTTGTCAGGGAATGAGCCCGCGGACACCAGCGGGGACGTCAGGGCAGCGCCCAGTGTCAGGCAGACGGCGGCGAGTGCGTGCGCAATCGGTTTCATGAGGGCAGTTCTCCGGGGTCGGACAGTCGTGGAAATAAGCGCCGCCTGCTATGCGCGCAGGCTGGCGAGTTGCTCGACCGCGTGCTTCATCGTGGCACGATTCGTACCCGCGGTGTTGCACATCGAGTCGATGGCCTGGCGGTGGCGTGCCAGCTCGTCGCGCTGTGCCGCGACCTGGCCAAGCACGAGGTCGGGCGCGGGTCCGCCGGCCGCCCGCCGGGCCGCCACGCCCTGCACGGGATCGAGGCAACGGGCCACGGCCTGCGCATCGAACTGCAGGGCACGGCCGGTGTGATGCATTGCCGCCCGGTTCACCATTTCGCTGTCGATTTCGCAAGCGGGAATGTGCCGGTCCAGCGCCTCGCGCACGACCGCGCCCACCACGTGATGGGCTTCGCGGAAAGACATGCCGGCATCGCGCACGAGCATGTCCGCCAGATCGGTCGCCGATGAAAAGTCGCGCCGGGCACGCGCCAGCATGTTGGCGCGCTGCGGTGTGGCGTTTTGCAGGACCAGCTTCAGCAGGCTCACGCAACGCAGGGACTCATCCATCGCTTCCCAGAAGCCGCGCATGCTTTCACGGTTGCCGTCGCCGGTGTGGGTGAAATTGCTGCCCTTGAGCGCGGCCAGCGATGCCGTGAGCAACCCGATCATGTGCCCGCCCTTGCCCTTCAGGTATTCCAGCACGACCGGGTTTTTCTTCTGCGGCATGATGCTGGACGTCCCGGCCACGCTGTCCGGGAAATCGATCAACCCGAACTCCGGTGTCGACCAGACGAACAGGTCTTGTGCGACCCGGCCCCAGGTGACGGTAGCAATCGTCACGGCGGACAGGATCTCCCAGGCAAAGTCGCGGGACGCCACGGCATCGAGCGAGTTGGGGGCATACGTCGAGAATCCGAGCCAGTTGGCCGTCGCCGCCCGGTCGATCGGGAACGCCGTGCCGGCCAGCGCGCCGGCACCCAGCGGGCAGGCATCCAGCCCTTCAAGCGCATGACGCAACCGCGCCATGTCGCGGCCCATTGCCTGGGCCACGCCGGACAGGTAATAGCCGTAGGTGATAGGTTGCGCGGCCTGCAGGTGCGTGTAGCCGGGCATCACGGCGTCGGCGTGCACCTCGGCCTGCAGCAGCACCGCGTCACGTGCATCCGCCAGCGCGGCAAGAAGCGCCAGCACGGTGTCGCGTGCGCGCAGCCTGTCGTGCGTGGCGAGGATGTCATTGCGGCTGCGCGCGACGTGGAGGCGGCCGCCCGCATCCGCGCCGGCCACTTCCATCAAGCGGGCTTCGTAATTGAAATAAGCGTCCTCGCGCTCGGGATCGAGCGGTACCGCTTCGGGGCCTTCCTGCTCGATGCGGATCAATGCCCGCGCCAGCGGTGCGGCCACATCGGCCGGGATCAATCCGGCGCCATGCAGCATCAGCAGGTGCGCCTGGTTGATGTCCGTGAGATAGCGAAAGCCGGGGCCGAATTCCCGCGTCAGGCGCGGCGCATAGATATGCGCGCAGACCTCGGGGGCGGTGGCTTGCGTCAGGCGGCGGCTGACCTTCGATTCCATACAACTTTCTCCTCGATGTTGGAGACCAGTATGGGAATCGCGCCGTCATATCGTCAAATCAGTATCTACGGTGCCAGCATGCGGATTTGATATACCATCGCGACAGCCCTGAAACGCCCGTCCGACCCATGAACTTCAAGCAGATCGAAGCATTCCGCGCCGTGATGTTGTCCGGCTCGATGACCGTTGCGGCCACGCAGCTGCATACGTCCCAACCCAATATCAGCCGGGTGATTTCGCAGCTTGAGAAGGAAAGCGGCTTCAGGCTGTTCACGCGCATTGCCGGGCGGCTGACGCCGACCGTGGAGGCCGAAGCGCTGTTTCGAGACGTGGAACGCGCGTTTGTGGGGCTGGACAGCCTGCAGGCATCGGCTCGCTCGATCCGCGAGGTTGGTGTGGGTACGTTGCGCGTGGGCACGGTGCCGTCGATCGCCATGACGGTGATGTCCTCGGCGATTGCGCGCTTCCGCGAGCGGCACCCGGACGTGCCAATCGCGGTGCACACGAGCGACTCGCCGACTGTTGCCAAATGGACGGCCGCGCGCTTCTGCGATTTCGGGCTGGTTTCCTACCTGGTGGAAATGGCCGGCATTCGGAGCGATCCGCTGCGGCGGGAGTCAGGCGTGTGCATCGTGCCCGTCGGGCATCGGCTTGCAAAGAAGCGGCGCATCCGCGCGGAAGACCTGGACGGCGAACGGTTCATCTCGCTGACGCGCGGCGATGGCACGCGCGCCATCGTCGATGCCGCGTTTGTGCCAGACCGGCGCGTGCTGACGCTGGAAACCCCTTACGCGGCCACGATCTGCACGATGGTGGAAATGGGTCTCGGTGTCAGCGTGGTAAATCCGCAGGTCGTGCGTAGCCTCAAGTTGCCGGGGGTGAAGGTGCTGCCGTTCGAGCCAGCCATCCATTTCGAGAGCTACGTGCTGCACAACCAGCAACACCCCGTACCGGCGCTGGCGCAGGAATTCCTGGACTGCGTGCGGTACGTGACACGGACCTGAGGCAGCCGGCGCAGCTTCAGCCGCGCTCCTTGGCCGCCGCGATATCGAGCATTGCCTGCCCGATCTTCGTATTGCCCTGCGCCATCAGCGCCTCGCCGGGGCCGCGGATATCGCGCACGTCCTTGTGCTGGCCCAGCTTGACCTTGCCCTGCAGCCGGGTAATCTCGATTTCCAGGCCGACGATGGACTTGAGCATCGTATCGAGAAAGTCTGGCGGCGCGTCGCCCATCTTCCACGGCCGCGGCTGTGCCGCTTCATGCGTGCGGGTCAGCCGCGCCACCACGCTGCGCACATACCGTTCGTCGTCATGGACGGTGATCCTGCCGTGGGCGTGCACGACCTGATAGTTCCACGTCGGCACCTGCTTGTGGGCCTCGTGCTTGCTGGGATACCAGTTTGGCGAGATATACGCGTCGCCCGCACGAAAGATCACCATCACTTCGTCACCGTTGGCCACTTCCTGCCAGACCGGGTTCGCGCGCGCCACATGTGCTTTCAGGATGCCATGCTCACCCTGCCCGGCCTCCAGTTCGAATGGCACGTGGTTGGCATCCAGACCGCCGCGTCCATGCGTGACCAGCGTGCCGAACGGATGTGCCGCGATCAGCGCGTGCATGGCCTGCGCGCCGGCGAGTTCGAAATGGGCGGGAACGTACATGGCTGCTCCGTGTGTTTTCTGGGGACGTTGAGGCCGTATTGTGGTGGCAAACTGGAGTAGAGTGTAGGGCCAGTTTGCACCGATTCCACCAGACCACTTTCGAGCCTCCCCCCGCCATGTCAAGAACCGCAAAGGTGCCCGATATCCCGTTTCTAGGCGCGCTGGATCGGGATGCGGGGCCGCTGAGCCGGCAACTGGTGCAGGCGCTGCGTGATGCCGTGGCGCGTGGCGACCTGAAGCCCGGCGAATCATTGCCCTCCACACGTGCGCTCGCCGAAACGTTGCGGGTGTCGCGCGGCACCGTGGTCGAAGCGTTTGAGCAACTGGTTGCCGAGGGCGTATTCGCCGCGCAGCATGGCGCCGGCACGCGTGTCGCGGCGCTGGCGCCAGCCCCCGCTACGCGCCGGCGCGTGCGCGGCAGCGTCGAGCTGCCCGCTACGGCACAGCGATATGCAGCCATCGCCCGCGAATTCACCGCGTTGCCGCAAGTACCGTTTGCCGTATCGGTGCCCGCGGGCGCGGCCGCGCCCAACGAGGACTGGCGCAAACTGGGCAACCGGCTGCGCGCCGGCGGCAGCGCGGCGCCGGCCGGCTATGGCGAACCGCAAGGCGCGCTGCCGCTGCGCGAGGCAATTGCCGACTACCTGCGCCGCTCCCGCTCGGTACTTTGCGATGCCGGCCAGGTGGTGATCACCACGGGCACGCAACAGGGCCTGTTCCTGTCCTGCCAGGTGCTGCTCGATCCGGCCGATGCCGTGTGGGTCGAAAATCCCGCCTACCGCGGCATTACGGCGATCCTGGAGAGCGTCGGGCCGCGCGAGCGCATCGTGCGTGTGCCGGTGGATGACGAAGGCATCGATGTGGAGGCCGGCATTGCCCTGGCGCGCGATGCCCGCGCCGCCTTTGTCACGCCGTCTCATCAATATCCGCTGGGCATGCCGATGAGCATGGCCCGCCGCAAGGCACTGCTGGCCTGGGCCGATGCGCGGCAGGCATGGATCATCGAAGACGACTACGACAGCGAATTGCGCTACGCGGGCCATCCGTTTCCGTCGCTGCAAGGACTGGCGCCCGAGCGCGTGATCTACTTGGGCACGTTCAGCAAGATCCTGTACCCGTCATTGCGTCTGGGCTACGCGGTGGTACCCGATGCACTGGTCGACGCCTTCATCGGCGCGCGCGTGCTGATGGATCGCCATCCGCCCACGGCGGACCAGCATGTGCTGGCGGCGTTCATCGCGGAGGGCTATCTCGATCGCCATATCCGCCGGGTGCGTGGCGTGCATGCCGAGCGGCGCGCGTTCGTGATCAAGACGATCGAACGGGAGATTCCCGCCGCCCTGGCGTGGCTGCAGCCATCGGACCAGGGCATGCACCTGCTGCTGTGGCTGGCGCCCGGCATCGACGACCGGGAAGTGGTCAAACGCGCGGGCGATGCCGGCGTGGCGGTACGGGCGGTGTCGCCAACGTATGCGGGCGACCGTCGGCCAACCGGCCTGGTGCTCGGTTTTGGTGGATTCGAGGACCGCGAGATCGTGGAGGCGGCGCGGCGGTTGGGCAAGGTCATCCAGACCGTGGCCGGCGCGCGTTGAGGTCAGGTCGACCCCCGCTCCACAATCCTGAATCCCACATCGACAACCGGCTCCTGCACCGTCTCGCCCCGGCAGCGTTGCAGCAGCAGGCCCGCCGCAAGCGTGCCGATGTTGGCCCCGTCGACCTGCACCGTGGTCAGCGAGGGTGCCATGTACGCGGCAAAGTCCGCGTCGCCGAAGCCGCAGATGGCGATGTCTTCCGGCACACGCAGGCCGCGCGCCCTGGCCTCTTCCATCACGCCTTGCGCAAGCTGGTCGGAGCTGCAGAAGATCGCCTCGATGGCCGGGTCCTGCGCTAGCAGATCGCTCAGGGCCTGACGCCCGAGTCCGAGGCTGCTTGGTGCCGGTACCCGCGCGGTGGGCACATCGTGCCCCAGTGTCGAGATGAACCCTTCGCGGCGCACGGCGGCGCGCTGGTCGTCGCCGCTGGCAATGCCAAAGCGCCGCCATCCCTTGGCCAGGAAGTATCCCGCCACCGCGCTGCCAACCTTCAGATGCGAGAAGCCCACGGCCATGTCGACGGGGCGGTCGCTGAGGTCCCAGGTCTCGACGACGGGGATGCCCGAGCGGCGCAACCGGTCCCGCGACGCCTGCGCATGCACCAGCCCCGTCACCACGATGCCGTCGGGCCGGCGGCTGATCATCGTGCCGAGCAGCGCCTCTTCGCGCGCGTGGTCGTAACCGGTCTGCCCGAGGATCAATTGGTATCCGGCGGCGTCCAGCGCATCGGTCAGCGCCTTCACTGTCGGGATGAACTGCGCCACCGCGATATTGGGCACCAGCGCCGCCACGGTCAGGCTGCGGCGCGACTTGAGCCCGCCGGCCAGCAGATTCGGGATATACCCGGTCACTTCCACCGCCTGCTGCACGCGGGCGATGGTCTTGGCGGAAACCAGCCCCGGATTGCTCAATGCGCGCGACGCGGTGATCAGCGACACGCCGGCTTCGCGTGCCACATCGTGCAGCGTCACGGACTTGCTGCCGGTTGAATCGGACATGCCTGCTCGGATAAATAGGTTGTGCTGCGGGTAAACGACTAGGCCAAGTGCCGCCGCAGCGGTTGACCGGCCAGAATGACAACGTTAGCATTCCCTTCACCCGCTGTCTGGGCGTCAGTAGCCCAGCATGCCCGGATACGAGTTTTCGTTGCCATTACGCGCCAGATTTGCGTGAAAAATGGCGACGGCCCGCATTATAGCAACGCAGATCGGCCGAATTCCGGCCGTTTTTTGACAACGATGTCATACGATGTCCGAAGTCTTTGATGCTTTTCAGGATGCACCGCCCATGACTGCCTCGCCCGCCTCTGACGCCATTACCGCCATCCGCCTGTCGTCCTGCTATCTGCCCCTGGCCACGCCGATCAGCGATGCCAAGGTGCTGACCGGCCGCCAGAAGCCGATGACCGAAGTTGCCATCCTGTTTGCCGAGATCCGCACGGCCAATGGCCACGAAGGGCTCGGCTTCAGCTACTCCAAGCGCGCCGGAGGTCCGGGCCAGTTTGCCCATGCGAAGGAGATCGCCCCCACCCTGCTGGGCGAAGACCCGAGCGATATCGGCAAGCTGTGGGACAAGCTGTGCTGGGCCGGCGCATCCGTGGGCCGCAGCGGCCTGTCGACGCAGGCGATCGGTGCTTTCGACGTGGCCCTGTGGGATCTGAAAGCCAAGCGCGCCGGCCTGTCGCTGGCCAAGCTGCTGGGGTCCCATCGTGATTCGGTGCGCTGCTACAACACGTCCGGCGGCTTTCTGCATACGCCGCTCGACCAGCTGCTGGTCAACGCCGCGGCCTCCGTGGAGCGCGGCATTGGCGGCATCAAGCTCAAGGTCGGCCAGCCGGACGGCAAGATCGACATCCAGCGTGTATCCGCCGTGCGCGAGAAACTCGGCGATGCCGTACCGATCATGGTCGATGCAAACCAGCAGTGGGATCGCCCCACCGCGCAGCGCATGTGCCGCACCTTCGAATCGTTCAATCTGGTCTGGATCGAGGAACCGCTCGATGCTTATGACCACGAAGGCCACGCCGCGCTGGCGCAGCAGTTCGACACGCCGATCGCCACCGGCGAGATGTTGACCAGCGCCGCCGAGCACTGGGACCTGATCCGTCATCGCGCCGCCGACTATCTGATGCCCGACGCCCCGCGCGTGGGCGGTATCACGCCGTTCCTGAAAGTTTGCGCACTGGCCGAACATGCCGGCCTGATGATCGCGCCCCACTTTGCGATGGAGCTGCACGTACACCTGGCCGCCGCTTATCCGCGTGAGCCGTGGGTCGAGCATTTCGACTGGCTTGAGCCACTGTTCAACGAGCGGCTGGAGATCGCCCGTGGCCGGATCATTGTGCCGACCCGCCCTGGCCTGGGACTGACCATCAGCGAGCAGGCACGCGCCTGGACGCGCGAGCAGGCCGAGTTCGGCACGAATTGATCAAAGCCCGCAGTCATCAGACAACATCACCGCAACAACCCATATAAAAGGAGACATCGATGATGAAGAAAGCCTTGGTATCGCTTCTGCTTGGCGCCACGATGGCCGCCGCACATGCGGCGTGGCCCGAAAAACCGGTCACGATGATCGTGCCCTTCCCGCCCGGAGGCTCCACCGACGTCATCGGGCGCATCCTGAGCGCGAAGTTCCAGCAGACCTTTGGCGGCAGCTTCGTGGTGGACAACCGCCCCGGCGCCGCGGGCATGATTGGCGCGGCGGCTGCCAAGCGTGCGCCGGCCGACGGCTACACGCTGTTCGTATCGTCGCTCGGGCCTTTTGTCATCGGCCCGCATCTGACAAAGAACGCCGGCTATGACCCGACCAAGGATTTCGACTACATCAGCGTGGCCGTGCAGGCGCCGAACATCCTGGCCGTGCCGGCCAATTCGCCGCACAAGTCCCTGCAGGACGTGATTGCCTATGAAAAGGCCAATCCGAACAAGATGACGTTTGCGTCCGCCGGCAATGGCACCAGCGACCACCTGACCGCCGAGCTGTTCTGGCAGCAGACCAACACCACCGGCCTGCACGTGCCGTACAAGGGTGGCGCCCCCGCATTGAATGACCTGCTGGGCAGCCAGGTGGACGCCACGTTCATGAACATCAACACCGCCGTGCCGCATATCAAGGCCGGCAAGCTGCGCGCGCTGGCCATCACCAGTACCAAGCGCTCGCCGATCCTGCCCGATGTGCCGACGATGGAAGAACTCGGCTACAAGGGCGTGACGGTCTATTCGTGGCAGGCCATTGCCGCGCCAAAGGGCCTGCCCGCCGACATCAAGGCCAAGCTGCACAGCGCGGTGGTTGCCGCGATGAACGACCCGGCCAACAAGCCCAAGCTGCTCGAAGTCGGATTCGAGATCGTCGCCAATACGCCTGAGCAGTTCACTGCGTTCCAGGCCACGGAGTTCGCGCGCTGGAAGAAGGTCATCCAGACCGGCAACATCACCGCCGACTAAGCCGGCTCCAGCCGGCGCCGGATCACCGTCCGGCCCGCACGCGTAGCACCTTTCAGGGGCGCCTTCATGGCGCCCCTTTGTCATTTCCGTGACATCTCGTCTTTTTACAACTTGTTGCCAATGACGCACATTTCGTCACTGGTCTGTCACTTTCAGTCCTTAGCCTTGCTGGGCCTCCGGAAGCACATCTTTCGAATTACCCCTCCAGTCGAGGACTCCCCAATGCAATCCATGCGCCTGACCAGGGTGCTGCTCGCCGTCTGCCTGACGGCCGCGGCACTGTCCGCCTGTGGCGGCAACGACGACTCCGCTTCGGCGCCGTCCAACCCCGCCAATCCGTCCAACCCGTCCCAGCCGGCCGAAAAGCGCTGCGCGCCGTGATCGGTCCCGGATCGTACGCACCGCCCAACTCTCCCTCGTACCTCACAACATGAACTCTCGCCGCAAATTCCTGCAGGCGAGCGCAGGCGCCGCTTTTTC
>DAIOET010000047.1:0-19040 GCA_036746135.1 Cupriavidus sp. | reverse complement strand
TCGGAAAGCTGGGTGAAGGTGATCTGCTTGGCTTCCAGGTCGGCCTGGGATGCGAATGCTTTTGCCATGTCTGCCTCGTTGTCGTCTTGATAGGTAGGGATCGGGGGGGCGATCTGGTGGGGATCGGCGTGAATGAATCTTAGGAAGACGCCCATTTTTAGTCAATGGCAAATACGATTGCTATTTGCTAAATTACCCGCAAAGTCCCGTGGCTACGTGGGTTCCTTCGGGAAAACCCCAGCGATCGCGACGGCGGGCAAGCGCCTCACAGGGCGCCCGAAGCCGGCGTATCGCTTACCATTGGACTCTTTTCAAACCACGACCGTGGCAATGGCACGACCCCCAGGCGAACCGGCAGGCAAGACGCAACGCGGCATCCAGAGCGTGGAGGTGGGCGGCCGCCTGCTGCAGGCGCTGGCCGGAGCGCGCCGGCCGCTGTCGCTGGCCGAGCTGGCCGCCGCGGCCCAGCTTGCACCGGCGCAGGCGCATACCTATCTGGTGAGCCTGACGCGGCTCGGGCTGATCAAGCGCGACCATCTCGACGGCAGCTACGAGCCCGGCCCGCTGGCGCTGCGGCTGGGCATGCTCCATCTGGATCACGCGCCGGCCTATCGCGCCGCGGTGCCGCATGTGCAGGCGCTGGCATCGGCCATCGGCTGCAATGTGGCAATCAGCCTGCCTACGCCGCAGGGTCCGACCATCGTCCATTACGCGCCCGCCGGCACGCCGCTTCATGTGAACCTGCATGTGGGAACGGTGATGGCGCTGGCGACCACGGCCACGGGCCGCACCTATTGCGCGTTCCAGCCCGACGCGCACTGGCAGCCAATCTGGCAACAACAGCAGACCAGCGCATCGGCCGATACCCTGCCCGCTTTCACCGCGCATCTGGAGACGGTTCGTCAACGCGGCATGGAACTCAGCATCGATTCGCCCAGCCCCGCCGTCAGCAGCCTTGCCATGCCGCTGAGAGGCGCCGATGGCACGCTGTGGCTGGTGCTGACGGCCATCGGATCGACCGGTGCGATCGACGTCGACTGGCAAGGCCCGGTGGCGCGCGCCATGCGCGGCACGATCGATAACATCGCGCGCGCGATGGAGCCGGCATGACCGAAACCGAAGACAGCAAACCCCAGCGCGGCATTCAGTCGCTCGACAACACCGGCCAGTTGCTTGGCGCGCTGGCCGATGCGGGACGTCCGCTATCGCTCGGCGAGCTGGCGCGTGCCGCCGGCATGGCGCCGGCCAAGGCTTTTCCGCATCTGGTCAGCCTGCAGAAGATCGGCCTGCTGACACGCAACGCCAACGGTGATTTCGAAGCGGGGGTTCTGGCGCTGGAGCTGGGGCTGCTGGCGCTGCAGCGCTTGTCCCCCACGCGCGAGGCCGAGCCGGAGGTGATCGCGCTGGCGCACGCCACGGGGCTATCGGTGGCAATGGCGGTGTTCGGCCCGCTGGGCCCAACCGTGATCCGGCTTGAGGAAGCGTCCCGCCCGCAGCACGTGAGCCTGCGCGTGGGCACGGTGCTGTCGATGGTCAATACGGCGATCGGGCGGACCTTCGCGGCGCACCTGCCCGACGATGTACTCAGGCAAGCACTGGCACAGGACGCGATCCGCATGGCGGGCGTGGAAGTCGACGCCGGCCTGCTGGCCGACTGCATGCCACGCTGGCGCGGGATTCGTGAAGCCGGCATCGACAACGCCGTCAGCCGGCCCGTGCCCGGCATCGATACACTGGCCGCGCCCGTATTCGATCACACCGGCGCGTTGGCCGTCGTCATCGCCGTCATGGGCAGCAGCGGCAGCTTCGACAGCGCGCTGGACAGCGACATCGCCCAGGTCGTGAAACAGGCGGCGCAGCGGCTGTCGTGGCGCTTCGGCGCGACGACGGCGGCCGGCGCCTGATCGACCAGGCCATCGGCGGGATTTTTCAGGTCATTGCTGCCCGGCCAGCCAGGCGGTCAACGCCTCGGTCACCCCTTGCGCAAACGTGGCAAACACCGGCTCGCACACGAAGCCCATGTGCGGCGTCACCACGACGTCGCGCCGCTTGCGCAATGCGTGATCGGCCGGCACCGGTTCCGTGTCGAAGACATCGAGCGCGGCCAGTGCCGGACGGCCCTGATCGAGCGCCGTGGGCAGCGCATCCATGTCGACCAGCGCGGCGCGCGATGTATTGACCAGGATCGCATCGGGACGCATCGTGGCCATCCGCTCGGCGTTGATGAGCTTGCGCGTCTGATCGGTCGGCACCAGGTGCAGGCTGACCACGCGCGATGTTTGCAGCAGTTCCTCAAGCGTGACGGCCGTTGCACCTTCGGCGGCGGCGCGTTCGGGCGTCATGTGCGGGCTCCAGGTCACCACCTCCATGCCGAATGCTTTGCCCACGCGGGCCACGCGCTTGCCGATTTCACCCAGGCCCACCAGGCCCAGGCGCTGCCCGTGGAGCACGCCCGGCAGTGCCAGGCTTTCCGTCGAACGCCAGTTGCCCGCGCGCATCGTCGCCATCTGCGATTCAAGCTGCCGCACGGCCGCCAGAATCAGCGCCCAGGTCATCTCGCAGGTGCTCTCCTTGGAAGGCCCCCAATGCGTGTTGGCCACCGGAATGCCGCGCGCCTTGAGCGCCTCGGTATCGAGCGTGGTGTTGCGCGTGCCGGTATAGATCACGAACCGGAGCTGACTGGCGATGGCCAGCGTGGCGGCGTCCAGCGGCGTGCGGTCGCGCACGAGCACCAGCACTTCGGTATTGCGCAACACGGCGGCCAGCGCGTCGCCGCGTAGCGGTTCGTGATGAAAGCCGACGTCGGCCTGCGCCTGGATGGCCTGCCAGTCGGCCAGCCGCGCAAGCGCGCGTTCGTAGTCGCCAAGGACCGTGATGCGTGGGCGGGCTGCCATTGTCTCCTCCATTGCGTCTTGTCTCGCCAGGAGGAGCATCATCGCGGCAACCGCGCAAGCTGTGAATTGCAAAGTTGCTTCGAATTGATGCACCGCTCGCATCAATGGGGGACTACTCCTCGGGCTTGCCGATGCCCGTGCTCTCCAGGTAGTCATCCACGGCACTGCCTACCGTGGGATGGAAGCGATTGTCGCTGAACACCTCGGTCAGTTCGAAGCGCTTGAGCTTGTCGCGGACCGGGTCTTTCATTTCCGCGAAATGCAGCGCAACGCCGTCTTCCGCCAGCTTCTGGCTCAGTTCGCGCAGCATATCGGCGGACGTGACATCGACACTGGTCACCGGCTCGGCCGCCACCACCACGCGCCGCACCGGCGTTGGCGAAGCCTCCACGGCTTCCATCAACCGCTGCTGGAACAGCTCGGCATTGGCAAAGAACAGCGGCGCATCCCAGCGGAACAACACCAGGCCGTCAATCAGCGCGGCATGCGGGTAACGCTTCAGGTCATGAAAGCCGCGCAGGTTCGGCACGCGACCCAGCACCGCGAAGTGCGGGCGCCAGCCGTCCCACAGGAATTCGATGATGGCGATAACCACGGCCAGGCAGATGCCCGGAATCGCACCGAACACGGCCACCGCCGCAAAGCACAGCATCGACAGCCAGAACTCCCATTGCTGGATGCGGTAGATGCGCTGCAGGTCCTTGAACTCGAACAGGCCGATGGCCGCTGCAATCACCACCGCCGCCAGCGCGCTGTTCGGCAGGGAGCGCAGCAGGTTGGGCGCCACCAGCAGCAGGATCGCCACGGCAATGGCGCCGACCACGCCGGTCAGCTGCGAGCGCGCGCCCGCGGCTTCGGCCACCGGCGTGCGCGATGCGCTGCTGCTGATCGGAAAGCCCTGGAAGAAACCGGCCGCGAGATTGGCCGCGCCAAGGCCGACCATTTCCTGGTTCGGATCCACGCGCGTATGCGTGCGCGCGGCATAGGTGCGGGACAGCACGCTGGTATCGGCAAATGCAATCATCGCCACGGCACAGCCGCCCAGCACGATCTTGACCAGATCCACGTCGCTGAGCCAGGGGATGGCAAACGCAGGCAGGCCCTGCGGAATCTCGCCCAGCACCTTCACGCCCCGCGCATCGAGCTGGAACACGCCGACGGCCAGCGTGGCCAGGATGACGGCGATCAGGATGCCCGGCACACGCTCGAAGCGCTTGAGGCCCAGGATCACCACCAGGCTGGCCGCGCCCACGGCAAAGCTGTACCAGTTGGTCTTGCCCTCAATGATCCGCTGGGCGAGTTGCCATAGCTCGCGCAACGGCCCCGCATCGTCTATCGAGATCGCGAACAGCTTGGGCAGCTGGCTCACCAGCACGGTGAGCGCAATGCCGTTCATGTAGCCGTAGCGGATCGGCTTGGACAGCAGCTCGGTAATGAAACCCAGCCGCAGCAGGCCCAGCACGATACAGAACAGTCCCGACACGATAGCCATCAGGCTGGCCGTGGCGATGGCGCGCGCGGGGTCTCCGCCAGACACGCTCAGCACGATCGCCAGGATCGGGGCGGCCAGCGCGGAGTCCGGCCCCAGCACCAGAATCCGGCTCGGGCCGAACAGTGCATAGGCCAGCAGCGGGACGATCGTCGCATACAGGCCGTAGATGCCGGGCACGCCCGACGCCTCGGCATACGCAATGCCGACCGGCACGAGCATCGTCGTCAGCACCAGGCCGGCCGCCAGATCCCGGGGCAACCAGGCGGCCTGGTAGGTCTTCAGCATCGCCAGTCCGGGCAGCCAGCGCAGCCAGTGCGGGGCCGGCGCGGCGAGCGTGTCGGGTGTGGGGGTGGGCGTAGTCGATGCCATGAAGCCAATTCGTCGTGGTGGCACCCCAGGGCATGGGTGTGATTCAGCATAGGCTCCGGTGGCGCCAAAGCAAGGCCCGTGACCCGGCGAACACTAAACGGCTGCACGCGGCACAAAACGGCGATCCGCGCCGCGTCGCCATGCTTGCTTCATCACAACACGCGCCAGGCGCGACGGGAGGAATGTCATGAATCGACTCATGCCGAAGCTGTGGTTGGCCGCCGCCATGCTGGCCGGTGCTGGCGCGCCTGTCGCATACGGCGCGCCCGCCACGCCTGCCACACCCGAAGGGGTCGCCCCGAACGGCGTCGCGATTCCGCCGGGGTTCCGCGACTGGAAACTGGTCACGGTGGCGCGCGAGGAAGGCCGGAACGACGATATCCGCGCCATCCTCGGCAACGACGAGGCCATCCGCGCGCTGCAATCCGGCAAGTATCCCCTGCCCGACGGCACCATCCTGGCCCGGCTGGCATGGAGTTATTCGCCACTGGCCGAAAGCGGCAAGGCGTTCGGCAAGCCGCAATCGCACGTTGCCGGGCATCCCAAGAACGGCGTGCAATTCATGGTCAAGGATTCCGTGAAGTACGCCTCCACCGGTGGCTGGGGCTATGCGGAGTTCGACAGCGGCAAACCCGCCGGCAACGCGCAGGCCTGCTTTGCGTGCCACGCCGTGGTCAAAGATCGGGACTACGTGTTCAACCGGTTTGCGCCGGTCGATGTGGGAAGCGTGGGCGCCACGGGGCAATGATGCTGGCGCGCAACCAATAAGCGCCCTCTAATCCACTTATGAAGATGCGCGAATGAGCGCAACGTAGTTTCATATCGCCGTCACACCGCTGCCACGGACCACCGCCGACAATCGCGGACGTCACATGGCCCGTGCACCTTCGAAGATTCGCCAGGCCCGTGATACCGGGCCTGGTCGGCGGTTTTCAGCGCGATTTCAGGCTCGTGTTTCCATTCCTCCAACACGACGAGATCCTGAATGCTTCCAACCATCCAGTTGTATCGACGTTTCATTCGCGCGTGGCTGTGGCTGATGCTGTGCGCGGCGCCCGTGGCTGCGCAGGCCGGCACCTACTGGAACGGCGTCAGCCGCGCCTTGCCTGTATCGCCGCTGGGCAATACCGTCGCGCTGTCCTGCCATAACTGCTATGGCAGCACGACCGCCGCCACCAGCACGCAGGTAGGCATGGCGCTGTCGCGCGGTTACGACCTGATCGAATTCGACCTGACGCTGCATGCCGACGGACAGGTCTACGTGGAACACGCCGACAGCGAAAGCGCCGTGGGCACGCTGGTCGACGCACTGGCCAATACCAGCCTGCAGCAAAGCGACCGGCTGCTGTTCCTGGAGATCAAGGAAAAGTACACGACCGCGGCGGCCAGCGACACGCTGATGCTCGGTGTACTCCGCGCGGTACGCGACTGGGGCTATGCAAAGTCCGGACGCCCGGTGATGCTGCGCGCGTTCATGGACGGCCGACAGCAGCATCTGGTGCGTGCCAAGGCGCTGCTGGCGCAATCCGAGTTTGCGGGTATCCGTGACTACGTTCGCTTTCATACGCTGATCGAGAGCGACATCCGCAATAACATCCGCGCCACCAAGAGCCTGGGCTTTCACGGCGTGGAACTCGAATACCGGATGGCCAATCTCTACGGTGCGCTGATGCAGGCCAAGCTGCTGGGTCTGGGTGTGGGCGTCTACACCACGCCGGCCAGCATGGGTGAGGCGTATCTTTCGGCGTTGCGCGAAGACGTGGACTTCATCACCAGCGACTACGACCGTGGCGCAACCGCGCTGGCCAGTTCCGCCCGGTCGCTGATTGCCGAGCCGACCGCGCTGCTCTACATGAACACGGCCGAGCAGAGCGCCTGGCCGTTGACGTATCAGCGCACCGGCGCAACCCGCTATAACGTCGCGCAGGGTACCTCCACGCCGGCGCTCGAAGTGTTGTCGGTATCCTCGGACGAAGACCGCGTCGGTGGCAGCATGGTGTTCAGCGGCGCGCAGTCGGTCACGACCTGGCAGGCCGACAACGACAGCAATGGCGGCTACCTGGTCAGCGCGGTGGTCAATTTCGACGACCTGACCTCGGGGTCTACGGCAGCGATCCTGGCCAAGAGCGATTCGGGCGGCTTCGCGCTGGAACAGGCGGGCGCCACATTGCGCTTTGGCGTCTACGTCAATGGCGCGTACCAGTACGCCACCGCACCGCTCGCATCGTTCAACGGCACCAACTCGTACTTCATCGTCGGCGCCTACGATGGCAACGGCGCGGTGCGGCTGTGGGTCAACAACGTCGAAGGTGTGCCGTCGGTGTCGGTCGCTGGCGGCGTGGGTCTCAACACGAGCCCGATCGTGATCGGCGCCGATCCGCAAGGCGCGACCGACCGCCGCTACTTCTTCAAGGGCAAGATCCAGCAGGTGATGGTCCAGCGCTGGCGCAATCATTGAAACAAAACGTCAGCGCCGCAGCGCCGGCTCTGGCGTTTCACGGGCTTATCTGCCAAGATTGCGGCCCCTCTGAATCCCGCAATCACACGCAGTCCCAGCATGGCCTCACGGAAAGCACACCACGCCACCGGATGGGCGGCGGCCGTCATCGCCGCCACGGTTATCTTCAAAAGCGGAGGTGGCGGGTGGGGCTGGGAAAGCGCCGCCGGCTTCGTGGCGGCGCTGCTCGGCAGCACCGCGCCGGACTGGATGGAACTGGCCTGGTGGTCGAGGTCGCGGCGCCTATGGATTGCCCATCGTTCCTGGACGCACTGGGGTATCGCGTGGATCGGCGCCCTGCTGTGGTCATACCAGGCGCTGGGCAGCCATGCGCTGGCGGCGCCCGCATTCGGCTTTGCCTGCGGCGGCGTCATGCACCTGCTGGCCGACTGGCCGAACCCGCTCGGCGTGCCGTGGATCGCGGGCCGCCACTCGCTCAACTGGTGGAAGAGCGGGCGTTGCGACATGGTCATCGTCGCGGCGTCCTGGCTGATTGCGCTCGGCGTCTCTCGTGAATTCTGGCTTCACGGCAAGCTCAGTTTTGCGTTCGCCCGGCATCTCTGGCACGGCTGAATCGCAGTCCTTCGCTCACTCCGGACGTCACTTCACGCCAGCCTGCATGAACGACTGCATGAACTGCCGTTGAAACAGCAGGAAGGCCAGCACCAGCGGCCCCACGCACAACAGCGTGCCGGCCGACAGCACGCCCCAGTCGACGCCGGTCTCCGGCGCGGCGAACAGCGCCATGCCAACCGTGACGGGGCGGCTCGCTTCGGTCTGCGTAGCCACGAGCGGCCACAGGAAGTTGTTCCAGTGATAGCTGATCGACACCAGCGCGTACGCCAGGTACGTCGGCCGGGCGAGCGGCACATAAACTTTCAGCAGGATGCCAAGCCGCCCCACTCCCTCGATCCGCGCGGCATCCTCAAGCTCCTGTGGCACCGTCATGAACGTCTGGCGCAGCAGAAAGATGCCGAACGCACTGGCGATGTAAGGCAGTGCCACCCCCAGATAGGTGTCGACCTGCCCCAGACGCGCGATGGAAAGATAGTTCTCGGTGATCAGCACCTCCGGCATCACCATCAGCTGCAGCAGCACCAGCCCGAAGACCACGCCACGTCCCGCGAACCGCATTCGCGCCAGCGCGTATCCGGCCAGCGTGCACACGGTAAGCTGCAGCACCAGCAGCAGCGTGACGATGCACATCGTGTTGACCAGGTATCGGGCAAACGGCGCCACGCTCCAGGCCTGCGGAAAATTATCCAGACCCCACGACGTCTGCAGACTCAGTCGCATGGCGTCACCGCCGGGATGGAACGCCCCCCAGCACAGCAGCAGCAGCGGCGAAATCCACAGCAGGCCGGCCGTAACGCCGGCAACGGGCAGCAAGGCGGTGCGAAAGCGTGTCATCGGTAGTGAATGCGATTGCGTGACAACCAGAACTGAACCGCCGAGCACAGCGCCAGCAACACCAGCAGCACGATGGTCAGCGCGGCGGCGTAGTTGGTGTCCTGGAACTTGAACGCGATTTCGTAGAGGTAGTACAGCAGCAGCGAACTGGCATTGTTCGGCCCGCCGCGCGTCAGCACGAACAGGTGGTCGACCAGCTTGAACGCATTGATCAGCGCATTGACCACCACGAACAGCGTGGTCGGCGCCAGCAGCGGCAGCACGACATGGCGCAGCCGGTACCACGGTGACGGCGCCTCAAGCCGCGCGGCATCGAGCTGCTCGGGCGAAAAGGACTGAAGCGCGGCCAGGTAGAAGATCATGAAGAAGCCTGCCTCTTTCCAGATCGTGACCGCCATCAGTGCCGGCAGCACCGTGTCGACGTCGCCCAGCCAGTTGCGGCCGGCAATACCCACCCCCGCAAGCAGACGATTCAACAACCCGATATCGGGCGCGTAGAAGAACAGCCAGACGTTTGCCGCAGCCACCATCGGCAGCACGGTCGGCGTGAAGAAGGCCAGCCGCAGCAGCCCCCGGCCGGCGTAACGCTGGTTGACCCACAACGCCATCGCCAGCGCCAGCGCCACCGAGACCGGCACCGTCACCAGTGCGTACCAGAGATTGTTGCGCACGGCCTGGCGGAACACGGGGTCGTCCATCAACGCCGTGAAGTTGTCGATGCCCGCAAACGCCGGCGGAATACCGGGCGCCTGCACATGAAGGCTATGCCACAGGCTGCCCGCGATGGGCCAATAGGTGAATGCGGCCAGCAGTACCAGCGCCGGCAGCAGCATCAGCCAGGCTTGCGCAGTCTGGCCGGAGTTGAAAGTTCTGGCGTTCATGGTGTCTGTGCCCGGCCGCTGCCGAAGACGAACGGCAACGGCCGGATGAATGCAGCGGAGCCACTGGAGCTACAAGTGGCCCCGTCGTCATCAACGCTGATAGGGCTTCAGCACGCGATCGGCCTGGGCCTGCGCGCCGGTGAGCGCGGCCTTCGGCTCCTGCTGGCCGGCGATGGCCGACTGCAGCGCATCCTCCAGCAGCTTGCGCACGCGGCCGGCCTGGTGCGTGGACAGCTCGGCGGTTGCCACCGAAAGCTGGTCACGCGCGACCAGCGATTGCGGCACCTTGGCGGCGTAGTCCTTCAGCGTCGGCGTTTCGTAGCTGGCCGGACTCACGCCCATATAGCCGGTGGCCACGCTCCACTGCGCCGAGCGCTCCGGCGCCGTCAGGAACTTGACCAGACGGAACGCGGCGCGCTGCTCGGCATCGCTACCGCTCTTGAACAGGTAGAAGTTGCCGCCGCCGGTGGGCGATCCCGGCTCGGTATTGCCGGGCAGCGGTGCCACGCCAACGTCAAACTTCGCTTCCTTCAGCACCGCCGTCAGGTTGCCAGTGGAATGCCACATCATCGCGGTCTTGCCCTCGACGAAGTTCTGGCGCAGCGTGCCCCATTCGATCAGACCCTTCGGGCTCAGGCCGTCCTTCGACAGCGACGTCCAGTATTCCAGCGCCTGCACGGCCTTGGGCTGGTCGAACGTGGTGTGCGTGCCCGCCGGGTTCATCAGCGTCTGGCCGTTCTGCTTCGTCAGCGCGCCGAACATCCAGTAGGCATAGCCGGTGGACGGGATCATCACGCCCCAGCGGCTGGTATTGCCGCCGTCGCGCTTGACCAGCTTTGCCGCGGCCTCGCGCATCTCGGTCCACGAACGCGGCGGCTTGTCCGGATTGAGTCCGGCCTGGCGGAATGCATCCTTGTTGTAGAACATCACGATGGTCGAACGCTGAAACGGAATGCCCCAGGTCTTGCCATCGGCGCGGCCGTTATCCATCAGGCCCGGATAGAAGCTCTGCAGCCACGCCTTGTCCTCGGCCGAGGTGGCAAAGTCGTCGAACGGGCGGATCACGCCCAGGTCCTTCAGTTCGTGCAGGTCGATCGAGAACAGCACCGACGTCTGCACCGGCGTGCCGGCCTTCAATGCCGCCAGTGCCTTGGTGCGGGCGTCGTCATAGTTGCCCGCGTAGATCGCATTGACCTTGACGTCCGGGTTGGCCTGCTCGAATTCGCCAACCAGCTTGTCCACCACCTGCGTCAGCGGGCCGCCCACGGAAACGGGGTAGTACATGGTGACCTGCGTCGTCGCGGCAGCAGCGGCCAGCGACGCGAAGCAGCTAAGGGTACCCAGCGCGACGGCCAGGCATCGGGTCTTGAACGACATGAACGCTCCTTGAAAAGATCGGGACTAGGTGGTGAGGAAATCTGGAACTTCGTCGATGGCAAAGCGATGCTCGCGGGCGGGCGGCCATTGCAGCATCAGGCTGGCGCCCGGCGTCAGGGCCACGCGGCCGGGGCGACGCACCAGCATCGGCTGCTCATGGAGCCGCACTTCGATCAGCGTGTCCGCGCCGTGGTATTCGGAGCGGACGACCACCGCGGCCTGGCCGTCACCGAGTTCGATATGCTCGGGACGCACGCCAAGCCAGCCATCGACACCGGGCATCCGGATCAGGTTCATCGGCGGCTGGCCGATAAAGCGCGCCACCACCGGTGTCGCCGGCTGTTCGTACAGTTCGGTCGGCGTGCCGGTCTGCGCGATCCGGCCCTGATGCATCAGCACGATGCGGTCGGCCATGCTCATCGCCTCGACCTGGTCATGCGTGACGTAGACCACCGTCAGGCCAAGCTGCTGCTGCAGCTTGCGCAGTTCCGCGCGCATCTCGGCGCGCAGTTGCGCATCGAGATTCGACAACGGTTCATCCATCAGGCACAGCGGATGCTGCGACACGATGGCCCGCGCCAGCGCCACGCGCTGCCGCTGGCCGCCCGACAACGCGGCCGGCTTGCGTGCCAGCAACGCATCCAGCCCCAGCAATCCGGCGGCATGCTGTAGCCGGCGCGATTGCTCATCGCGCGGCACCTTGCGCGCGCGCAGGCCAAACACAATGTTCTCCGCCACGCTCAGATGCGGAAACAGCGCGTAGGACTGGAACACCATGCTCAGCATGCGCTGCGCGGGCTCCAGCGCGGTCACGTCGCGCCCGTCGAGGTGGATGCTGCCGGCGCTGGGCAGGTCCAGCCCGGCAATCAGGCGCAGCAGCGTGGTCTTGCCGCAGCCCGAAGCGCCGAGCAGTGCGATGAATTCGCCGCGCTCGATGTCGAGGTCGATGCCGCGCAGCACCGCGTGGTCGCCAAAGCGCTGCTGCAGCCGTTCGAGTCGCAGATAGGACAAGGAAAGTCTCCAGGGGTCAGCACAGATGCAGCGCAACACCCGCGCGCTCGCACAGCGCGGGCAATGCCGGCAGCGCATCGGCTGCCTCGGTATCGGTGAACAGGTGGTCGATCTGATCCAGGCCGGCCACACGGCACGGCGCGTTGCGCAGGCATTTGCTGCTGTCGGCCAGCAACACGCGCGAATGACTGTGCGACAGCAGGACCTTGCTCACTTCGGCCTCCTCGGGCTGAAACTCGTAGAACGTGCCGTCCTCATCGATGCCGGCCGCACTGCACACGGCCAGGTGCGCGCGAAACCGGCGCACGAAATCCAGCGTGGCACTTCCCATCACATCGAGATCGCCCGGGCGCAGGCGTCCGCCCGCCACCCATGTTTCGATCCTCGGCTTGTCGGCCAGCGCGTGCACCGCGCCCAGGTTGTTGGTCACCACGCGCAGTGGCAGGTCCGCCGGCAGCGCGCGCGCGAATTCCGCCACGGTGGTGCCATAGCCGAGGAATACCGTGGCATCGGCCTCCAGCATGCCGATTGCGGCGTCGGCAATGCGGCGCTTGCGTTCGACATGCGCGGTACTGCGTTGCAGATAGCTCAGGTTGTGCTGGCTGGCCGGCAGGCTCAGGCCGCCATGCATCCGCCGCGCCAGCCCCTGCACGCTCAGCTCGTTGATGTCGCGCCGTATCGTCTGACTGCTGACGCCGAAGCGGCTGGCCAGTTGCTCGGTGCTCAGGTAGCCGGCGTCATTCAGCCAGCCGAAGATTTCTCGTTGCCGCGGGGTCAGGCTCATCTAAGCTCATTCGCTCACATTTCATGTTCGAATGAAAATGTAAGCGCCCAATGTGACGCTCCAGTGACGACCCGTGCGTACGACACCACCCCGGCGAGGGGAGTGCTTGACCTTCCCACGGTGGAAAGGTCCATCGTTCGTCCGGCATATTGCATTCATCACAAAAGCCGCTATGCTGGGCGCTGTTTTGAACCTCTCGTCTATCGTGCGTCGATTCGCGTGCCGGCACTCCTGGTTTGCCGGACTCCTCCTGGTGGTCTTCCTGTCAGTGCAACTGGCAACGGCCGCTTACGCCTGTACCCTGGGCGCGAGCGATCCGGCAGGACAGGCCGCGCAGGAAGAAATGGTGTCCTGCGCCGACATGGCCGAACACGACGCGACAAAGAACGACGGTCAGAACGCGCTGTGCATGAATCACTGCCAGGCCGACACCAAGCACGCCGATCACCCGACCCCGCAGATTCCCGCGTACGTCCCGGTGCTGATCAGCGTCATCGTCGAGCCACCCCTGCTGGATGCCGCGCCGATGGTCACCGAGCGCGCGCTGGCCCAGCCGCGTGCGCCACCTCCACCGCACGCCATTCTTCACTGCTGTTTCCGCACCTAGCCTCCGAAACCACGCCACATCCTGTTCGCTTCCGATTTCCCGGAAGCGGTGGTCGTTGTTTCCGGAGGCTTTATGTCATTCCCGCTTCGCCTGAGGCTGGCGCTTTGCGCGTCCGCGCTCGGCATGTCGGTGTCGCTCGCCGCGCCACCGCCAGCCAACCTTTCCCTTGAAGAAACCGCGGCGCTGGCCACGGCCCATGCGCGCGATGCCGAAGACTCGCGCGGCGCGATCGAGGCCGCCGTGCAGCAGGCGGTTGCCGCTGGCCAGTTGCCAGATCCCATCCTGAAAGTCGGCTTGAACAACGTTCCTGCCGATGGCCCCGACAAGGGGTCGCTGAGTCGTGATTCGATGACGATGCGCTCGATCAGCGTCATGCAGGAGTTCACACGATCCGACAAGCGCCGCGCTCGCACGGCGCGCTTCGAGGCCGAAGCCGCCGCCGCCGACGCGCAACGCATGGTCGGCGTGACCAACGTGCAGCGCAGCGCCGTTTCCGCATGGATCGATCGCTGGTACGCGGAGAAGGCCGCCGAACTGCTGGGTCATCACCTGCATCCGCTGGACCTGGCGCTGGAAGCCGCCAACGCCGCCTATCGCAGCGGCCGCGCGACGCGCGCCGATGTGCTGACCGCACAACTCGAAGTCCAGAAACTGCGCGACCGCGAGAGCGAAAACCGCACGGCGCTCGATACCGCCACCGTCGATCTCGCTCGCTGGATCGGGGACGATGCCAAACGCCCGCTGGGCGCGCGTCCGCCGCTGACACTGCCCGATCGCGTGGCGCAGATCGTCCAGACGCGCTTTGACGGCGTGCCCGAGGTAGCCGCCGCCCAGCGCGACGTCGCCGTCGCGGAATCCGAGGTGCGCGTCGCCGACGAAACCCGCAAGCCCGACATCTCCGTCGAACTGATGTACAGCCAGCGCGGCGCGTCCTACTCCAACATGGCCTCGGTCAACGTGAGCTTTCCGCTGCCCTGGGACCGCGCCAACCGGCAGGACCGGGAAGTCGCCGCACGGCTGGCGCAGGCCGAAGCGGCGCGCGCCAAAGCGGAGACCGTCCGGCGCAATACCAATGCGCTGGTCAACGCCCGGCTGGCGGAGCTCAATCGCAACCTTGAACGCCTCAAGCGCTACGACGACGCCACGCTGCCGCTTGCCACGGCGCAGGCGGACGCCGCCCTGACCGCATATCGCGCGAACACCGGCTCGCTGCAGGCGGTTGCCGAGGCCAACCATCGCGCCATCGACACCGCGCTGGAGCGCCTGACCCTGGAGCAACGCACAACCCGGCTATGGGCCGAGCTGACCTTCCTCACACCATTGCCCACCGCGCAGACCGCATCGGCCAACAAGGATTTGCAATGAACCTGCCACTGAAAATTTCCGCGGCGTGTCTGGTCCTGGTCGGCGCGGCCGGCTACGGCGGCTACCGTCTGGGCGTCTCGCAGGGCATGCCCGCGATGCCCGGTGACAACGTGCCCGCGAACGCCGGCGATGCGCAAGGCGGCCGGAAGATCCTCTACTGGCACGACCCAATGGTGCCCGGCCAGCGCTTCGACAAACCCGGCAAATCGCCCTTCATGGATATGCAGCTCGTACCGGTCTATGCCGACGGGAATGCCAGCGGCGATGCCACCGGCGTCAACATCGACAGTCGCGTGCGTCAGAACCTTGGCATCCGTACGGTGGAAGTCAAGGCGGCGCCGCTCGGCGCAGTGCTGGAAGCACCGGGCAATGTCACCATCGACGAACGCAGCGTGCGCGTGATCCAGGCTCGCACAACGGCATTCGTACAGCACGTGAGCGTGCGCGCCACACTCGATCCGGTGCGGCAGGGCCAGACCCTGGTCACGCTGTACGCGCCTGACTGGGTGGCGGCGCAAGAGGAATACCTCGCGGTCGCGCGCTTGCCGGCCGGTGTCCAGGGCAATCTGGCCGATGCGGCAAAAGCGCGCATGCTGCAATCCGGAATGACATCGGCGCAGGCCGATGCCGTTGCCCGTGGTGGCAAATTACAGACGGCGCAGAGCATTGCCAGCCCGCTGGACGGCGTGGTGACCGAACTCGCCGTGCGCGAGGGCATGACCGTCACGCCGGGTATGACGATGTTCCGGCTCGCCGATCTGGGACAGGTCTGGGTGATCGCCGAAGTGCCCGAAGCCCAGGCGCGTCACATCGCCCCCGGACAAGCTGTCACCGTGTCCGCCACCGCCGCGTCCGAACCGTTGACCGGCAAGGTCGATGCCATCCTGCCCGATGTCAATGCCGCCACGCGCACCATCAAGGTCCGCATCGTGTTGCCAAACAAGCAGCGTCGGCTCGTGCCCGGCATGTTCGCCAGCGTGCGATTCCAGAGCGGCGGCCAGCAGGACGTATTGCAGATTCCGGCCGAGGCGGTGATCCGCAGCGGTCAGCGCAACACCGTCATGGTCGATGCCGGTCAGCAAGGGTACGTCGCCACGGAGATTCAAATCGGCCGCGAATCCGACGGCATGACCGAGGTCATCTCCGGCCTGCGCGCGGGACAACGGGTGGTGACATCCGGTCAGTTCCTGATCGACTCGGAAGCCAGCCTGCGCGGCACGACGGATCGGCTGTCCGCACCCACGGCAGCCTCGGCGCCCGCCGCCGCCGTGCAGGAACACGAAGCCGTCGGTCGCGTGGAGTCAGTCAACGCGAATGGGCTCACGATCTCGCATGGGCCGGTGCCATCGGCCCAGTGGGGCGCCATGACGATGGACTTTCCCGCGCACGACCCGGCCATGCTCAAGGGCGTGAAGCCCGGCGATCGCGTTCGCTTCCGCTTCCACCTGGATCAGGACGGCGCCGCCATGCTGACCGCCGTGCAGCCCGTGGATGCAACGGGAGGTCAGCGATGATTGCGCGCATCATCCTTGCGTCGATACGGCAACGCTTTCTGGTGCTGCTGGCCACCGCCATGCTCGCTGCCTGGGGGCTGTGGGCGGTGCGCACCACGCCGCTCGACGCCCTGCCGGATCTGTCGGATACCCAGGTCATCATCCGCACGCCGTTTCCGGGCCAGGCGCCCCAGATCGTGGAAAACCAGGTCACGTACCCGCTGACCACCACGATGCTTTCCGTGCCGGGTGCCAAGACGGTACGCGGGTTTTCATTCTTTGGAGATTCGTTTGTCTATGTCCTGTTCGAGGACGGGACCGACCCATACTGGGCGCGCTCGCGCGTGCTGGAATATCTGAACCAGGTGCAGTCGCGCCTGCCGGCCGCGGCCAGGCCGGCGCTTGGTCCCGATGCCACCGGTGTGGGCTGGATCTACGAGTACGCGCTCGTCGATCGCACCGGCCAGCACGACCTTTCCCAGTTGCGCACGCTGCAGGACTGGTTCCTGCGCTTCGAACTGAAGTCCCTGCCGAATGTCGCCGAGGTTGCCTCGCTCGGCGGCATGGTCCGGCAATATCAGGTCGTGCTGATGCCCGATCGGCTGCGCGCGTACAACATCCCGCAATCGAAAGTGATTGCCGCGATCCGTGGCGCCAACCAGGAGGCCGGCGGCTCGTTGCTGGAACTGGGAGAAGCCGAATACATGGTCAGGGCGTCTGGCTACCTGAAGACGCTCGACGATTTCCGGCAGATCCCGATCGACGCCAGCAGCGCGGGGATTCCCGTGCGGCTCGGCGACGTTGCCACGATCCAGCTCGGGCCGGAGATGCGGCGCGGCATCTCGGATCTCGACGGAGAGGGGGAAGTGGCCGGCGGCGTGATCGTCATGCGTTCGGGCAAGAACGCGCTGGAAACCATCGATGCCGTCAAGGCGAAGCTGGAGGCGCTGAAGAAGAGTCTGCCGGCCGGCGTCGAGATCGTGACCACCTACGACCGCTCCGCGCTGATACATCGTGCGGTGGAAAATCTGTCTCACAAGCTCGTCGAAGAGTTCATCGTCGTCGCGCTGGTATGCCTGGCTTTCCTCTTCCACATTCGATCGGCGCTGGTCGCCATCGTGTCGCTGCCGCTTGGCGTGCTGGGCGCGTTTCTGGTCATGCGGTATCAGGGCGTCAATGCCAACATCATGTCGCTCGGCGGCATTGCGATCGCGGTGGGCGCAATGGTCGATGCCGCCGTCGTCATGATCGAGAACGCGCACAAGCATCTGGAGCACTGGCATGCCGCGCATCCCGACGAGCCGCTGGATGGCGCCGAACGCTGGCGCGTGATCGGCGCTTCGGCGGCGGAAGTCGGCCCGGCACTGTTCTTCTCGCTGCTGATCATCACGCTGTCCTTCGTACCGGTGTTCACTCTGGAGGCGCAGGAGGGCCGCCTGTTCGCGCCGCTGGCATTCACCAAGACCTATTCGATGGCAGCCGCTGCCGGACTATCGATCACGCTGGTACCAGTGCTGATGGGCTACCTGATACGTGGCCGCATCCCTGCCGAACAAGCCAACCCGCTGAACCGATGGCTGATTCGCGCGTACCAGCCCTTGCTCGCCAAGGTGCTGGCATGGCCGAAAGCGACCGTCGCGCTGGCGGTCATCGTGCTGCTGGCCACGGCCTGGCCGGTCATGCGCATCGGTGGCGAATTCATGCCGCCGCTCGATGAAGGTGACCTGCTCTACATGCCGTCCGCGCTTCCGGGACTATCGGCCGGCAAGGCAGCGCAATTGCTGCAGCAGACCGACCGCCTGATCAAATCGATACCGGAAGTGGAAACGGTGCACGGCAAGGCCGGCCGTGCCGACTCGGCCACGGACCCGGCACCGCTCGAAATGTTCGAGACCACGATCCGGTTCAAACCGCGCGACCAATGGCGCCCCGGCATGACACCGGACAAACTCGTGGAAGAACTCGACCGCGTGGTGAAAGTGCCGGGGCTGTCGAACATCTGGGTGCCGCCCATCCGCAATCGCATCGACATGCTGGCGACCGGCATCAAGAGTCCCGTGGGTATCAAGGTAGCCGGCACCGACCTGAAGGAGATCGACGGCCTTGCCGCACGCATCGAGGCGGCTGTGAAGACGGTTCCCGGTGTCACGTCGGCACTGGCGGAACGTCTGACGGGCGGGCGCTATGTCGACATCGACATCAACCGGGCGGCCGCCAGCCGCTACGGCCTCAATGTCGCCGACATACAGAGCGTCGTATCCTCGGCGATCGGCGGCGACAACATCGGTGAAGTGGTCGACGGACTGGCGCGCTTTCCGATCAACCTGCGGTATCCGCGCGACTATCGCGATTCCGTGGATCAACTGCGCAGCTTGCCCATCGTGACGGACCGAGGCCAGCAGATCGTGCTGTCCGACGTCGCGCGCGTCCAGGTGGTACAGGGTCCGCCGATGCTGCGCAGCGAGAACGCGCGGCTATCGGGATGGATCTACGTGGATATTCGCGGCCGCGACCTGCGTTCGGCGGTGCATGACATGCAGGCCGCCGTGGCCAAGGCGGTGCCGATGCCGGCGGGCTATTCCCTGAGCTGGTCCGGGCAGTTCGAATACCTGGAACGCGCGAGCGCAAAGCTGAAAGTGGTGGTGCCGTTCACCTTGCTGATCATCTTCGTGCTGCTGTATCTGGTGTTCGGCCGGCTCGATGAAGCGCTGCTGATCATGGGCACGCTGCCGCTGGCGTTGATCGGCGGCTTCTGGCTGCTTTACGGGCTTGGATACAACCTGTCCGTCGCAGGCGTGGTGGGCTTCATTGCGCTGGCCGGCGTGGCCGCCGAGTTCGGCGTGATCATGCTGCTCTATCT
>DAIOET010000046.1:0-19375 GCA_036746135.1 Cupriavidus sp. | reverse complement strand
GCATGGCATCGCTGGTGCAACAAAGCGTCAATGTGCAGGCCAACATGCAAGTTGGCAAGTAAGCATCCTGGCACGCGGTATGTTCCGTTCCGCACGGAGCGGAACACCACCGCCAGGGTTGAATGAGGCAGGGCAGCGCGAACGGTGCGGTTGGGCCGTGCGCGTTGCCATGTCCAAGGCCTGCAGGTCCGAAGCAAGTGGCCCGGATGGGGGGTATGCCTCGGAGCACAAGGGGAGACGCACCATGCGATCGCATCGCGCGGTTGTCGTGACACTGTCGACAGCCTTAATGGTCTGGCCATTCATGCAGGCCAATGCAGGGCCGCCAATCGCCGAGGCATCCGCCACGGCGGTCGCGGTTGCAAGCAGTGAAACAGGCGCGGCCACGGCAGTGGCGGGCGCGGTGGCCAGTGTGGCGGCAACGCCGGACACGGGGTCCAGACTGAATGTATTCGGCACGGCCGCAAAGGCTGTGGCGAGCGAGAAGCTCGATGACGTGCGCGGTGGCGCGGAAGTGGTGGTCAACGACATGCGCTTGCATGGCACCGTTGGCGACAACGCGGCCGTCAACACGTTCTCCGGCAGCAACATCGTGTCGGAAGGATCGTTCTCGAACGCTGCGGGCTTGCCGACCGTGATACAGAACTCGGGCAATAACGTACTGATCCAGAACGCGACCATTCTCAACGTCCAGTTCAAATGATCATGCGCAGCCTGCTGTGTAAGGCCGTCCTCATGGCGGCGGCGCTGGGCGGCATCGCGGCCGCCCAGGCCGACACGATTCGCGTTCCCGGAGACCAGGGCAACTCCTACTACGTGCCGGTCACAAGCCTGCGCGAGGCACGCTTTCGGACCACGATCCGCCAGCAGTACGACTTCAGCTGCGGGTCCGCGGCCGTGGCCACGTTACTGACGTTCCAGTACAACTTCCCGACGTCGGAGCAGACGGTCTTCGCCAACATGTACGTCAACGGCGACCAGGCCAAGATTCGCGCCGAAGGTTTCTCGCTGCTGGACATGAAGCGGTTCCTGGAGTCGCGTGGCTTCCAGGCCGACGGCTATGAGTTGCCGTTGTCGAAGCTTGAGGAAGCGCAGATTCCGGCGATCGTCCTGATCGTGGAGAACGGCTACCACCATTTCGTCGTGGTGAAGGGCGTCAAGGGCAACCGTGTCCTGATTGGCGACCCCGCACGCGGCACCCGCGCACTGGAGCGCGAACACTTTGAGCGGATCTGGGACAGCAGCCTGCTGTTCGTGATCCACAACCGTACCGACCAGGCGCGGTTCAATCTGGCTTCGGACTGGCGAGTCGCGCCGACGGGCCCTTACTCGATAGGAGTACCGCGAGACAGTCTGTTCTTCACCGTCATGCCCAAGCATGGCGCCTCTGATTTCTGAGTTGAGGAACATCATGGCCCAGACAAGCATTTCACCCCCGCCCAGACGCACGGCCGGTCATGCGACCGCTGCCGTGCTGCTGGGCGCGGGACTGGCGTGCGCCGGTACGGCACACGCCAGCACCGAGGCACTGGCCAGCGAAAATACAGAAGCCGCCGAAAGCGCCGGTGTAGCGATTCCGACGGCCATCGACATGGCAGCGCTGCCGGCCGCCACGGAACTGCCGGCGCTGGTGGAGAGCGCGCAGGCACCGCCGTCCGTGCCGACGCTGGAGGCGCGTGTCACCGCATCCACCGAATCCGTTTCTGAATCCGTTGCAGTCGAACCCGTCGCCGAAGCGCCTGCGCGAGTGGTTCCGGTGAGCAAGGCCAGCGTGGCCCGGCATCACCCCAACGAGGATCCGCTCGCCGTGGCCATGACACTGGCCAAGCGTGATCCCGATGCGCCGGTGGCCGAAGCACGCAAGCAAATGGCCAAGTGGAAGCCGGTCGCGCAGGCGCGGCTTGATGAGTCGCGTGGCGGTTTCGAAGCGGGCGGCCTGCAGGTTGGCTTCGGCATCGACCGCGCCGTGTTCGTCAATGGCGCGCTGGCGGTATCGACGAGCATCACGATTCCCGATATCAGCGCCATCACCGCCTCCCAGGCAACGCAACTCGCACAGGCATTGGGTCAGGTGACCGTTGCGGTCACCGCGGCCAACAACGCGGCGGCAGCGGCCGTGGCCGCTGCCCAGGCCGCCGCTGCCGCGGCGCAGGGTGCCGCGGGGCAAGCCGGGCAATCGGCTACCGCCGCCGCCGCTGGAGCGGCCGCGACGGCGCAAGGCGCCGCTGGTGCGGCCAGCAGTACGGCAGCCGCGGGCGCGACAGGCGCATCGACGATGGCAGCGGGTGCCGCGGGCGTGGCCAATGCCGCGGGTACGGTCGTGACCAACGGGTTGCTCACAGTCATTCAGAACGGTGCAGGAAACACCGCAAACATAGGTGCGGTATCGAACATGCCCGGTACTGTGATTCAGAATAATCTCAACAACCAAAACATTCAGAGCCTGATGACGCTCAACGCAAGCGTGAACACCCTGGCGGCGTTCCGCAATCAAATGGCAAACACCGCGTTGAACAGCGTTATCCAAAGGTCTGCGGCAATGAGGTAACAAGCGTGTAGTCATGATCGAACAGGTGCGGGCCCTGCAGTACGCCCGCCGTCCCGGGGGAGGAAGACGTCATGAAGAAGCGTTCGCTGCAGGGCATCGGCTATGCCGGATGCTCGATGCTGCTTTTAGGTGGCATGGCGCAGGCGCAGACACCGCCAGATGCGGGGCCGCCTGCCGCCGCGCGGCTGGAGTCGCTGCAGAAGGAGCTGGCGGATCAGGCCCGGCAGCTTGAAGAAATGAAACGCGCGCTGGCCGAGCAACAGGCCACGATCCGCGAACTGCGCAGTACCGTGGACAGCGAAACGCTGGCGCGCAAGCGCGGCGGCCAGGGTACCGGTGTGACGGGCGGCAACATGGCGACCAATGCCGCCGCCGCCGGCGCCGCGGCTAGCGCCACGCAGATCAACAACACGGCGCAGCAGGGCGTGCAGGCCCAGCAGGCACCCGAGGCCGCGCCACCCGATGCACCACCGCAGGGGCAGGCCGCGCAGCCCGGCGAGTCGGCCTCCGGGGTCGAGGAGCCGGTGGGCAAGCCGCCAGAGCGCGACACGCGCCCGCCGGAAATCGCACCTATCTTCGACCAGCCTGGTGTGCTGACGCCGGCCGGCAAGATCATCGTGGAACCGAGCTTCCAGTACGGCTATTCGTCCAGCGACCGTGTGGCGCTGGTGGGCTATACGGTGATTCCGGCCATCCTGATCGGTCTGGTCGATGTGCGGCAAGTCAAGACGTCGACCTACATCGGCGCGTTGGCGTTCCGCTACGGCCTCACCAAGCGGCTGGAAATCGAAGCCAAGATTCCGTACGTGCATTCGAGCAGCGATACCGTCAGCCGCGAAGTCTTTACCGGCACGGCAGTCGACAACGTTTTCAGTTCCAGCGGCAGCGGGCTGGGCGATGTGGAAGCGACGCTGCGCTACCAGCTCAACTACGGCAACGAGAAGATGCCGTTCTTCATCGGCTGGCTGCGCTACAAGTCGAACACGGGCCGCGATCCGTTCGAAGTGGTGACGGACTGCATTACACGCTGCGTGAGCAACACCACCGGTACCGGCCTGCCGCTGGGCATGCCAACCGGCACGGGCTTCCAGGCCATCCAGCCAGGTGTCACGTGGCTGCTGCCGACCGACCCCGCGGTATTCTTCGGCACCTTCAGCTATCTGCACAACTTTGCGCGCGACAACGTCAGCCGCACCGTGCTCAATGGCCAGACGGAGAACCTCGGCAAGATCGCCCCGGGCGATATCTTCCAGTTCAACTTCGGCATGGGCCTGTCGCTGAACGAACATGCGTCGTTCAGTATCGGCTACGACCAGAGCATCATCTGGCCGACCAAGCAGAACGGGCAGACCATTCCGGGTTCGGTACGGATCACGCAGGGCACGCTGCTGGTGGGCTACTCGTATCGCTTCAACAACCGCTACACGCTCAACCTTTCGGTAGGTGCCGGGCTGACGCGCGACACGCCCGACCTGACGGTCACGGTGCGCCTGCCGATCACATTCTGACGCCATGATGCAGTGCGAGGTGATGCGCGAAATTCTTTCGACGCAGTTCACCTCGCGGTCATCCGTTCGGTGCCTTGCACTGTGCTGTCGGAGAGAGTAGAACAAACGAAACCGTCCCAGACGGATAACCCATGTACCGGGGCGGCCTGACAGAGGAGGCAAGTCATGCGCAAACGGATCTTCTGGTTGTTACCGGACCTGGCAAGCGCCCGCCGAACGATGGACGACCTGCTGCTGGCCCGTATCGAAAACCGCCACATTCACTTCGTGGGGCGCGACGGTGCGGACATGACCGGATTGCACGAGGCGAACCTGTTCCAGACTTCGGACATCGTGCACGCAGCGGAAATGGGCCTGATGGTGGGTGGCGGCGTCGGCATTGTCGCGGGCGTGGTGGTAGCCATGTTCCCGATCGTCAGCGATACCCCGCAATGGGGCCTGGTTGGCGTGCTGGCCGTCCTGGGCGCGGTGTTCGGTGCGTGGGCATCCAGCATGATCGGCAGTTCGGCGCCTAACAGCCGCCTGCGCGCGTTCGAGAAGGACATCGAATCCGGGCAGTTGTTGCTGATGGTGGATGTGCCGCGTGGCCGCGTGGAAGAAGTCGAGACCATGCTGCAGAAGGCCCATCCGGAAGCCCACTTTGCAGGGCTGGATCCCGCGGTGCCCGCGTTTCCCTGATCGCCGCGGGCCAATGCAGGCCGGGCGAGGTTGTCCAATGGCCTGCGGATGATTTTCCTTAGCGCGCCCTACGTGACGCGCCTCAGGCGCATGTTCCCCCATGCGCCACGCTGCGGCCACACCCGGCCGTCACCGGACCAACCAGGTCATGGTGTGCTGCCGCAGCAACAGTTCCCCCCTCGGATTGTTCCCCGATTTGAACAATTACCTCCGATGAGGTACTTTGCGTGAGCCGCCCGCGGCGCATCTTTGGAATGCGCGCGTCTGTGCGGCGGGCAGCTGCAAAACACTATTAAAGCCAGCGCTTCTGGAGGGGTCACAATGAAGAACGCACGATACTTCGCGTGCGGCATGCTTGCCGCCGCGCTCGGGTTTGTCACGCCTACGGCGGTGCACGCTGAACCCGGCATCACCAAATCGGCCATCCGTATCGGCCAGTCGGCCGGTGTCAGCGGCCCCGTGGCGGGTTCCGTGAAGGAACAGATCGCCGGTGCCCAGGTGTACCTGAACCACGTCAACGCCAATGGCGGCGTGGCGGGCCGCCGCATCGAACTGCTGACCTACGACGATGGATTCGACGCCAAGCGCACGCCGGACAACGTGCGCAAGCTGATCGGCGAGGACAAGGTGTTCGCGCTGTTCATGGTGCGCGGCACGCCGCAGAACGAAAGCATTCTCCCGATCATCGGCGCCGAGAAAATACCGCTGGTTGCGCCGCTGACCGGTGCCATTACGCTGCATCGGCCGGTGAACCGTTATGTGTTCAACGTCCGCGCCAAGTACCAGGATGAGGTGGCGCGTGCGATCAACCACCTGGCCACATCGGGCATGAGCCGCATCGCCATCTTCTATGCCAACGACGGCTTTGGCCAGGATGTGTTCGAAGGCTTCACCACCGCGCTGCAGGCGCGCGGCGTGCAACCGTCCGGCGCCGCTTCGTTCAATCGTCCGATGGGCGATATCAGCCAGGGCGTGGCCAGTGTGAACAAGGCCAATCCGCAGGCCGTGATGGTGATCGGTTCGGGCTCCGAAGCTGCGAAGATCATCCGCGAGATGAAGAAGGCGGGCAGTCAGGCGCAGTTCGTCACGCTGTCGAACAACGCGGCGGATTCGTTCATCAAGGAGCTTGGCGACGATGGCAAGGGCCTGATCATCACGCAGGTGGTGCCGGGCATGAATTCGAGCCAGATGAGCATTGCCAGCGAGTACCGCAGTCTGGCCAAGGCGCAGAAGCAGGAACCCAGCAACGCGGGCATGGAAGGCTTCATGTCGGCCAAGGTGCTGGTGGAAGGATTGCGCCGCGCCGGCGCCGAACCCACGCGCGAGAAGCTGATTACCGCGCTGGAAGGCCTGCGCGACTACGACCTTGGCGGCATCCTGATCAGCTACAGCCCGACTCGCCACACAGGTTCTTCGTTCGTCGAGATGTCGATCGTTTCGTCGACCGGCAAGCTGATCCGCTAAGCGGCGCGGCCGCAATATGGCCAGTGTGCTGCGGTATAGTTGCCGGCATGGCGACTTCACCCGCAGCTCACCCATTTTCCCTTGTTGACCGCGTGGCCCTGGTCACGGGCGGCGCGCAGGGCCTTGGCCTGGCGATGGCCGACGCATTGGCCGCCGCTGGCGCGCACGTGCTGGTCTGCGCGCGCAGTACCGAGCGCGTGGCCGATGCCGTGGCGCAATTGCAGGCGCGCGGCGGCAGTGCAGAGGCGCTGCCGCTCGACATCACCGACGAAGCCGCCGTCGGCCAAGCATTCGACACCATTGCCGCACGGCACGGCCGGCTCGACATCCTCGTCAACAACGCCGGTGCTCGCAATCGAAACGGCATGGCGCAGCTGGACGCAGGCGACCTGCGCGCGATGCTTGAGACCAATCTGGTGGCGCCCTATGCGCTATGCCGCCACGCCGCGCGGCTGATGCAGCAGGGGCAGTACGGGCGCATCGTCAATGTGACGTCGATTGCCGGCCAGGTGGCGCGGGCCAACGACGTACTCTACCCGGCCACCAAAGGCGGTCTCGATGCGCTGACGCGCGCGATGGCCGCCGATCTCGGCCGACAAGGCATCACCGTCAACGCCATTGCGCCGGGTTATTTCGCCACCGAACCGAATCAGGGCATGGTGGCGGATGCGACGGTTGCCGAATGGCTGCGCAATCGTACGTCGCTGGGCCGCTGGGGCCAGCCTTCCGAGGTGGCTGGCGCCGTGGTTTTTCTGGCGTCGCCCGCGGCGTCCTACATTACCGGCCAGGTGCTGGCCGTCGATGGCGGCTATCTTGGCCACTTCTGAGCGCCGCGCCTGATTCACTATCGCTTGCCGGTGCCATAGTGCGCGCGCAGGCATTCGATCATGGCCGCGGAAGCCGCGGAATCGCCGCGGTCCTTCAGCCGGACCAGGCAGATCTCGCGTACCAGGGCGGGCATCTGCATCGGCCGCACGGCCAGCCCCTCGCGGCGGAACTGGAACAGCGCCAGCGCCGGCACCACCGACACCCCGAGACCCGCTTCCACCAGCGCCGCCACCGTGGCCAGGTGTTCCACTTCCATCACCCCGTGCAGCTTCAGCGGATGCATGGCCGCGTCCAGATGCTGGCGCACGCTGCTGGTCCGCGACAACTGGATGAACGGCAGCCCGGCCAGCGCTTGCGGCGCGATGCGGCGCTTGGCGGCCAGCGGATGATCGGCCGGGCAAACCAGGTGAAAGGTGTCGTGCACGAGCGATTCCACGCGCAGGTCGGCATCCTGTGCCGGGGCGGGCGCCAGCGCGAAGTCGGCCTGGCCGCGCCGCACCATGTCGATGCAACCGTCGGCCAGCTGGTCGTACAGTTCCAGCGAAATGCCCGGATAGCGTCGATGAAAATCCGCCAGCAGCGGTGGCAGGTCTCCACCGGCCAGTGACGGCAGCGCCGCGATGGCAACGCGGCCCTTGCGGCGTTCGGCGTGGTCGCGCAGGTCTTCGAACGCGGTCTCGAAGTCCGCCAGCAGGCGGCGCGCCACTTCCTCGAAACGGCGGCCGTCGGCGCTCAGGTCCACATGCCGCGTGGTGCGCTCGAACAGTCGGCTGCCCGCCTGGTCTTCCAGTGTCTGGATCAGCGTGCTGAACGCCGATTGCGACAGATGACAGGCCTGGGCCGCGCGTGTGAAATTGCGCTGCGTGGCCAGCGCCACGAAGGCGCGCAGATGCTTCACCGAGAGGTTCGACAACATGGCGGGAGCGGGGGCGATTCATCCATGAAGCCGATAGATTAATCCAAATAATCCGCTTTTTGGGTGGCCGAGCCGGGCTCTAGAATGGAATCGCTGCCATTTCACCTGCCGAAGTTGCCAACGCCCATGACTGCTCCCCTGCTGATCGGGTCCGGTGCCGGATTCTCCGGTGACCGTACCGACGCCGCCTTGCCCGTGGTGCGTACGCTGATCGCCGCCGGCGGCCCCGCCGCGCTGATATTCGAAACGCTGGCCGAACGTACGCTGGCACTGGCGCAACTGGCGCGCCGCGACAATCCCGAACACGGCTACGAGCCGCTGCTCGACCACCTGCTGACCCCCGTGCTGGGCCTGTGCCTGGCCAACGGCATTCCGATCATCGGCAACTTCGGCGCGGCCAACCCGCGCGCCGCCGCGCGCCGCATCATTGCGCTGGCCGCCGAACTGGGCCTGCCGGTGCCGCGCGTGGCAGTGGTGGAGGGCGATGACCTGTCTCACGATGCGGGGCGGGCGTTGCTGCGCGGTATCGTTGGCGACGCATTCCCCGAGGCGCGTTTTGTCTGCGCCAATGCGTATATCGGCGCGCAGGGCATTGCCGATGCAATGCGCGATGGCGCGCAGGTGGTGGTGTGCGGCCGCGTGGCCGACCCCGCGCTCGCCGTGGGCCCCGTCATGGCTCACTTCGGCTGGGCCTGGGACGACTGGGATCGCCTGGCCGCGGCCACGATGGCCGGCCATCTGCTGGAATGCGGCGCCCAGGTCAGCGGCGGCTATTTTGCGGACCCTGGGATGAAGGACGTGCCCGACGTGCACGCCGTGGGATTTCCGATCGCGCAGATCGACGCCGACGGGGGCATCGAAATCTTCAAGGCGGCCAATACCGGCGGTTGCGTCGACCTGCGCACCGTGAAGGAACAGCTGCTCTACGAAGTCCACGACCCTTGTGCCTACCTGACGCCCGACGTGATTGCCGATATTGGCGCGGTCAGCGTCGAGCAGACCGGGCCGGATCGCGTGGCCGTTCGCAACATCCGGGGCCACGCGCGTCCCGCGCAACTCAAGGCCAACCTGTTCCATCAGGGTGGATGGTTTGCCGAAGGCGAGATTTCGTACGCGGGTCCCAATGCAGCCGCCCGTGCGCGCCTGGCCGCCGACATCGTGCGCAAGCGGATGCAGGGGCTGGGCTTCGACGTGCCGATCCGCTTCGACCTGATCGGTGTGCTGAGCGTGTTCGGCGACGATGCCGGAACGATGATCGCCGCGCCGCAGCTCGCCGAAGCCGAGGCACGCGATGTGCGCATGCGTGCCGCGCTGGCTCATGAGGACAAGGCCGTGGCCCAGGCGCTGTTGCGCGAGGTGAATGCGCTCTATACCTGCGGCCCTGCAGGCGGCGGTGGCGTGCGCACGGCCATGCGCACGCGACTGAATGCCACCTCATGCCTGGTGCCGCGCGAAGCCGTGGCGACCAGCCATTCGTTTGTCGACGCCTGACCGGAGTCCACCATGACCGCTACCGACGTTGCGCCGCTCTATCAGTTTGCCCACGGCCGCACCGGTGACAAGGGCGACCGCTCCAACATCAGCGTGATCGCCTACGACGCGCGCGATTTCGACCATCTGGTCGCGCACGTTACCGAGGACGCCGTGCGCGCGCTGTTTGCGGCGCGTCAGCCCTCGGCCGTGAAGCGCTACGTCGTGCCATCGATCCAGGCCATGAACTTCGTGATCGATGGCGTGCTCGACGGTGGCGTCAACGATGCATTGAATCTCGATACCCACGGCAAGGCACTGGCCTTCCTGCTGCTGGGTTTGCCGATCCCCCTGCCGCCGCGGCTCGCCGGCGGCGCCGCTTGATTGCCGAGCCGTCCCATATGTCAAAACGATTCGAGGAGACACAGATGTACGGAATTCGCAGGCCGTTGGCCGTTGCTGCCGCTCTCGCCACGTTCGCGTGCCTGGCCTTGCCCGCAGGCAGCGCATGGGCGGAGTTCCCCGACAAGCCGATCCGCTTTGTCGTGCCGTTCGCGGCCGGCAGCGCCACGGACCAGCTTGCCCGGGCCATCGGACAGGCCATGACGGTGGACAGCAAGGCCACCGTGGTGGTCGACAACAAGCCGGGTGCCAACGGCTTCATCGCCGCTTCCGACGTGGCCAAGGCCGCTCCGGACGGCTACACGGTGCTGATCACCACCAACACCACGCATGCGGCCAACGAGCACCTGTTCAAGAAGCTGCCGTATGACCCGGTGAAGGACTACGCGCCGCTGTCCGCGCTGGGCCGTGGCGGTCAGATCATGGTGGTCAATCCGCAGCTGCCGGCCAAGACCGTGGGCGAGTTCATCGCCCTGGCCAAGAAGGAACCCGGCAAGCTCAGCTTCGGCAGCGGCAGTTCGTCGTCGCGCATCGCCGGGGAACTGTTCCAGCAGATGGCGCACGTTCAGCTGCTGCATGTGCCGTACAAGAGCAATCCGCTGGCGATCACCGACCTGCTCGGCAACCAGATCCAGATGATGATCACCGACACGGCGACCGGCCTGCCGCAGGTGAAGTCGGGCAAGCTGCGTGCGCTGGGCGTGTCGGGCAAGGCGCGCTCGCCGCTGGCGCCAGATGTGCCGACCATCGACGAAGCGGGCGTGAAGGGCTACGAGATGAGCTACTGGTTCGCGGCCTACGCTCCGGCCGGCACGCCGCCGGCCGTGGTGACGAAGCTGAACCAGATGCTGGTCAAGGCCGCCAAGAGCGACACGGCTTCTACCTTCTACAAGTCCACCGGCACCGACGTGTTCACGAGCACGCCGGCGGAACTGGCCAAGTTCCAGACGCAGGAGTCGGACAAGTGGGGCCGCATCATCAAGGCAGCGAACATCCAGCCTGAATAAGCGTTGCCGCTTTCCCCTCCCGGCCGTGTGCGGGAGGGTGTGAAAAAGGCAAGCGGTGTGGGTTTTTCCGTGCGGACATCCACACTGCCACGCCCGCAGAAACGGGTACGCTCGGCGCCCTTCAAGGGTGGGCGAGCAGGCCAGCATCGACGCTGGCCTGCCCCTCAAAACAAGAACACCCCGGCCCTGTTTCCAGGGACCGGGGTGTTTGCCTTCGGCCTACTGGAGGCCAGTCCAGGACGTGGCGAGCCTTCCGGCCCGCCCGTCTTTACGGCTTCAGCTTCAGCCGATAATCCACCGCATACGGCAGCTTGCCCGGCTTGGACGAGCCGACCGGTTGCGACAGCGCCGTGAACTCCGTTTCATTGAAGGTACCCAGACGGCCCAGCGTGGCGGCGGTCTTGTCGCCACTGATGATGGCATCCGGCGACAGCGCCACCATCGCTTCGGCAGCCTTGCGCACGGCGGCCAGATAGCTCGCGTTGTCGTTCAGGTTCACCTGCTTCAGGTCCACGATCTTGCGCAGCCATTCGCCCCAGTAGAACTCGGTGAACTCGGTAGCGCCGGTGGGCTGGCTGTAGCCGATGTCGCGCGTGAAATAGACCAGCGAGCGATATGGATCGTTGCCGAGACCGTTCGACAGGCCCAGCTTGCGCGGCAGGTCGGCCGGGTAGACCGGCCGGTTGTCACCGTCCTTGAGCCAGACCAGCTTGCGCGCGCGCATCGTGCGGAAGAACTGGGCGCGGTTCAGGTTCGACAGGTTGTCCTGCACGCGGATCCACATTTTGGCTTGCGGGCCACCGGTCGGTGCTTCCCAGACCGTGGTGAAGGCGTGATGGCCGTCGGTCAGGTACGGCTCGCCGTACGGGCCGACCACCAGCGTCTTCATGTCCTCGGGCTTTTCGCCGACCAGCTTCGTGCAGGTGAACGAGGCCAGGTTGTCGATGCGCGAATCGGTCTTGATGCCGTCCTTGGCGGTCTTGTTCTGACCGTTGTTCTCGCAGGCGTCGTCGAAGTTCTTGGCCGGCTCCGCGGCGTAGCGGCCCAGCTTGTAGTAGATCTGGTCGCGGCCGATGGCGGGCTGCGTCGGACGCAGATCGGCCATCGTGACCAGGATGTTCTGCTGGGCGGCGGCCTGCAGGTACGTGCTGATCGGCGTCGGGGCCGGCAGCGGCGTGCAGACGGCCGGCAGTACGCGCTGCGTACCCGGCACCTGCCGCAGCTGATAAGCCAGTTTGGCGCTGACCGGCAGCCAGGCCAGCGAGGCGTTCTGCATCTGGTTGGCGATCGGTTCCTGCCACGTACCCGAGATCAGGCCGAAGGCGGCGCCGGTGGTAAAGCCGTTGTAGACCAGGGCCACGTCCATCGGGATGTTGTCGGCGGCCAGCACGTTGCCGCTTACCGAAATGATGTTGCGACGGGTGCGGCCGGTCACGGCGTTGGCAGCGTCGAGTTCCGGCTCGGCGCAGACCCAGTCTCCGTCGATGGCGTTGGTGGCCAGCGACGTGGCGGCGCGCACCACCCAGTTGCCGGTAGCGGCGGTGGCGCTGGCGCCCGTTTCGTCGACGAACAGCGCGGTGCCGCCCTGTTGCTTGCCGACGAACACGCGGCCGACCTTGCTTCCGGCGATCGTCAGTGCGAACGCGCCCGGATAGCGCGACTGGTCGGCATCGGCACTGAGCTGGCCGGTTTGTCCGCCCGCGCAGTTGGCGCTGTAGCCCTGGCCGGCGCACACACGCACCGAGCCGTCGGCCTGGATGGCAAGCTGGCCAGCGGTGGCGGTGTCGCCCACCTGGCGCAGATAGCTATAGGTACCGGCGACGTCCTTCAGTTGGGCGCCCTTGTTGGCGGCCGAAATATAGCCTTGCAGCAGGCTGCCGTTGCCGGCCTTGACGTTGGGCACCTGGCCCAGCGCGCCGGACAGCAGGCCATCGTCCAGCGTGAAGCTGAACGTGATCGAGGCGGCGGCATTGGCCAGAGCGGTTGGCACGTCGGCGCCGGAGGCGGTCAGATTCGATACGCGATAGGTACCGCCATCGACCGTGTACTGGCCGACCAGCGCGCCGGCCAGGCCGAAGCGGGAGTCGAGAAAGCGCAGCGTGAGCTGGCCTGCGGCAGGCTGGTCGAGCTGGACCGAAACCGTATCGCCAAAGCTCACGGCGCCCACGTAGAGCGATCCGCCGGCCAGCGGCTTGACCTCGGCCGGTGTGGCGCCGGAATTGTTGCCGGTGTTTGCGGTGGTGCCGTCATCGCCGCCGCCGCATGCGGCCAGCGCCGCCGTGGCCAGCAGCAGCATGGCTGCCTTGCCGGCGCCGCGCTGCATCCATTGCCCAGGCTTGCTCAACCTGCTTTCCATGTTTCTTCCCCGTTATCGTTGTTCGTTGTTGTGGCCGGCATGCGTCGTCTGCGGCACGTGGCCGCGCGCCAGTCTAGGGATGGGGCGTGACGTTCCTGTGACAGCCTGGCGTTTCGGCATCGCGGGATTTTTCATCTAGAGTGATCGGAGCGGGACCAAAGCGGAGACAGGAGATGGCGCACGGATATCGAGGGATGTCGCACGGGCGGCGGAGGGTCCTGATTGCCGGTGGCTGGGGCGTGCTGTTGGCCGTGCCGGCCGGTCACGTCGTGGCCCAGCCAACGCACGACAAGCCGAAGTCGAAGATTGGCGTGGTCGGCTCGGGCCGGCTGGGCGGCGCGGTTGGCAGCCTTCTGGTCAAGGCCGGGCATCCGGTGATGTTCGCTTCGCGTCATCCCGGAGAACTGAAGTCGATGGTCGAATCGCTCGGCTCACTGGCGCAGGCGGGCACGGTCGCGCAGGCGCTGGCGTTTGCCGATGTGATATTGCTTGCCGTGCCCTATGGCGCGGTGCCCGAAGTGGGCGAGCAGAACCGCTGGCAGGGCAAGATCGTGCTCGACGCGACCAATGCCATCGCACCGCGCGACGGCGCAATCGTCGACGAGGTCAAGGCCAATGGCATTGGCGCGACGACGGAAAAGTACCTGAAGGGTGCGCGCGTCGTCCGGGTGTTCAATTTCACGGGGGCGGGCGAGTTCGCGCGCGAGAGTCACCGCAAGGGGCCGTTGATGGCGGTGCCGCTGGCTGGCAACGATGCCGAGGCATTGTCCGTGGCAGCCGGGCTGGTGCGCGATGCGGGGTTCGATCCGGTGGTGGTGGGCGGGTTATCCACGGCCGACCGGTTTGCGCCCGGTGGCAAGCTGTTCCGCCAGATGGGGACTGCCGAGGAATTCAGGCGCGCGATGGCGCAGTGACCGGCCCGGCCTAGCGCCGGCGCCACTCCATCGCCACCATCGATGGCGTGAAGCCCAACTGGCCGAAAAAGGCGGCTTCGGAAGAGCGTGCCGCGCGCAGAACCCAGGTGATGTCCGGATCGTTGCCCATGACGTGGCGAAGCAGTGCGCGGCCAATGCCACGGCGCCGATGCTGGGGCGCGACGGCCACCATCGAGATGTAGCCGTTGGAGATATCGTCGCAGAGGGCGCGCGCAAAGCCGATGACTTCACCGTTCTCAACCGCCACGGCAACGCGTTGCGAGTTGGCGATCAGCTGCGCAAAGCGCTCTGGATTGCCGACCCGTTGTTCCCAGCCGTTGGCAGCCAGTAGTAGCCTGGCGGCCTCGATTTCCGCGGGCAACGGATTACGGATTTCCATCGACAATTCCTCCTGCGTGATTCCGGGGCGCCTGCATGCTGCCCCCTCCAGAAGTGGGGGGCGCCCTGCGGTGGCGCCGCGAGTCGCGCGATGTGTCGCGCTGATTTGTCGCGCATTTCGGCGCAGAGTGTAGCGAAGCCGATGCTGCGGCGTCAAACGACTTTGTCCGGAAAGTGCGAGCGCCCGCACGCAGCGGGCGGGCGCGTCACGGTCATGCATCGGACGTGCAATGGCCTGTCACAGCGCTGAAGCTGGCGGTATGATGCCTGTCATGAACGCCCCGATCTTCTCTTCCGCACACCCGGCCGATCAGCTGGCCGAGTTCAGCGATGCCGATAGCGCGCTGGCGCGCATTCGTGAGATCTACGACAGCTCCGTGGCGGCGGTGCGCGCGCGCTTCGACGCGTTTGCCAAGGGCAAGCCCCTGCCATCGGCCGCGCACGCGTGCTATCCGTATCTCGGCATTTCGGTCAATCTCGAAACGATGGTCACCGACAGCCGCCCGTCATGGGGCACGGTTGCGTACCCTGGTGTCTACGGCACCACGGTGACGCGGCCGGACCTGCTGTGCGACTACTACCGTGACCAGATCGAACGCCTGATGCGCTACCACCGCGTGCCGGTGGTGGTGGGTCTGTCGCGGCGGCCGATTCCGCTGCCGTTCGTGATCGAGGCATCGACCACCGATATCAGCTATACGCAGGCCCGCGAACTCGAAGCATCGTTCGTGCTGCCGGAGCTGAGCCGCATCGATGATTCCATCGCCAATGGCACCTACGAGCCAACGCCCGGCGAAGCATGGCCACTGTCGCTGTTCTCCGCCGAACGGGTGGACCTGGCGCTGCAGCGGCTTTACCACTACACGGGCACGGCACCCCAGTATTTCCAGCGCTTTGTGTTGTTCACGAACTATCAGCGATACGTCGACGAGTTCGTGACGTTGGGGCGCAACCTCATGTCGGGCGATGGTGGCGACGGGTACGTGCGGTTTGTCGAACCCGGAGACATCGTGCAGGAGCTTGGCGGCGTGGAGCCGGACGACGCGGCGCGTCCCAGGGCGCTGCCGCAGATGCCCGCCTATCACCTGGTGCGCGAAGACGGCCTTGGCGTGACGCTGGTGAATATTGGCGTAGGCCCGTCCAACGCCAAGACGATGACCGACCATCTTGCCGTGCTGCGGCCGCACTGCTGGCTGATGGTGGGCCATTGCGGCGGCTTGCGGCGTTCGCAACAGCTTGGCGACTACGTGCTGGCGCACGCCTATGTGCGCGACGACCACGTGCTCGACCACGATTTGCCGCCGTGGGTGCCCGTGCCGCCGATCGCGGAGATCCAGGTGGCGCTGCAGGAAGCCGTGGCGCGCGTGACGGGTTTGTCCGGCACCGAGATGAAGACGCGCATGCGTACCGGCACGGTGGTGTCGACCGACGACCGCAACTGGGAGCTGAAGTCCAAGTCGTTGTATGCGCGCTTCAACCAGTCGCGCGCGATTGCGATCGATATGGAAAGCGCAGCCGTGGCGGCCAACGGATTCCGCTTGCGCGTGCCCTATGGCACGCTGCTCTGCGTATCCGACAAACCGCTGCACGGCGAGCTGAAGTTGCGCGGGATGGCCAATGCGTTCTACCGCCAGCGCGTGAGCCAGCATATGACGATCGGCCTCGAAGCGATCCGCATCCTGCGCGAAAACGGCGTCGAGCAACTGCACTCGCGCAAGCTGCGCAGCTTCGACGAACCGGCATTCCGCTGAAGTCCCCGTTGCGGGGACCCACTTCACGCCTCACTGGCAACGACACAGAAATAAAAAAGCGCGCGGGATTGCCGCGCGCAGTGAGGCGGGAAGGGCGTCCGGATCAGGCGGCCTTCCGTCGAGGAGACAAAGTGGAAAGTGTCGTGATTCCGGTAAATCAGAAGCGATAGCCGACGCCAGCGCTGAACAGCCAGGGGTCGAGGTTGACCGTGGATACCTTGACGCCGTTCGCATACACGTTGCTCGAAATCCAGACCTTCTTGGCGTCGATGTTCAGGAACCAGTTCTTGTTGAGCTTGTAGTCCATGCCGATCTGCAGGGCAGGACCGACGCTCCAGTTGTCCAGGCCCAGCGTGCCGCCGGCCAGGTTCACACCATAGACGCGCGTCGCATTGATACCGGCACCCACGTACGGACGGAACGTGCCATTCGGCAGGAAGTGGTATTGCAGCAGCAGGCTTGGAGGCAGGTGCTTGAACGTGCCGATCTTGTTGCCGTCAAGGCTGACGTCCTGCTTCTGCGGATAGGTCAGTACCAGCTCGGCCGCGATATGCGGCACGATGAAGTACGTGATATCGATTTCCGGAATCCATTTGTTGTTGACATGGATGCGATCCGATGCGCCAACGCCGCCAATCGGATCGGACTTGTTGGACATATCGAGATACGTGCCACGCAGGCGGATCATCCAGTTGCTCTGGGCCTCGTCGGCAGCCATTGCCGGGGCGGAAAGCGTGCCAATCGTGGCGGCGGCGAGCGCCATGCAGATCGAGGAAGTGAGGGATTTAAGGCGGGGAGTGGTTGAAGTGGTCATGTTGGTCATGCACAAAACATCGAAAAAGTGCGACCAGTGTGTCCCGAGCCAGACCCTCAAACCTTGATGCAAGACAAGTGAAGCGCAGCCGACACAATTTGCGTGCGACGCCGTCGCCAATGCGCGACAGATGGTTTGCCGAGCCACCGCATAAACCATGTCGCGCATGGTGATGCTTCTATGGACATGCGGATTTATTCGTGGCGCGACCGTGGCGGCGCCCGTACGCTGTGCGCACGTGGTTTGTGCACCGCGCATGTCGTGGGCGTCCGCCAGGACGTCTTTTCAGGTGTGCCCTGTGGGGGCAGGGCACACCGGTTTTTCAGACAGCGGATGCCGCCGGGCCTTGGCTTTCTCAGGCGGCCCTGGCCACCTCGGCTTCATCGCCGCCACGCGCCTGCAGATGGCGGTTGACGCCGGAGATCATGGCCTTCAGAGACGCCGTGACGATGCTGGCATCCACGCCCGCGCCAAAGCCCGTGGGCGAGTCACCGACACGTACTTCCACATAGCAGGCTGCGTTGGCATCCGCGCCGGTGGTCATGGCGTGCTCGTGGTAGTCCATCACGCGCACGGCAATACCCAGCCCGCGTGAAAACGCATCGACCGTGGCGTCGATCGGACCATTGCCCGCGCCGCGCACCCGTACCGGATGGCCGTCGCGCATGACTTCCATTTCGATCTCAACGGCGTTGTCGGTGGTCGACACCATGCGGTGCGAGACATAGCGCAGCGGCGCGTCGCCATCGAGGTATTCGCGGCGGAACAGCGCGTAGAGGTCTTCGGCGCTGGCTTCGAGTCCGGTTTCATCGGTCATCACCTGCACGGCACGACTGAATTCGATCTGCAGACGGCGCGGCATGTAGATGCCATGCACCTGCTCCAGCAGGTATGCCATGCCGCCCTTGCCGGACTGGCTGTTCACGCGGATCACCGCGTCGTAGCTGCGGCCAAGGTCCGCCGGATCGATCGGAAGGTAGGGCACTTCCCAGATGGCGTCCGGCTTCTGCTGAGCAAAGCCCTTGCGGATCGCGTCCTGATGCGACCCCGAGAAGGCCGTGAACACGAGATCGCCCACGTACGGATGGCGCGGATGCACGGGCAGCTGGTTGCAGTGCTCCACGCACTGGCGCACTTCGTCGATATCGGAAAAATCGAGTTCGGGGTCCACGCCTTGCGTGTAGAGATTCAAGGCCAGCGTCACGAGGTCGACGTTGCCGGTGCGCTCGCCGTTGCCGAACAGGCAGCCTTCCACACGATCCGCGCCCGCCATGACAGCCAGTTCCGCGGCGGCCACTGCCGTGCCACGGTCGTTATGGGGATGCACCGACAGTACGATGTGTTCGCGGCGGGCCAGATTCCGGTGCATCCATTCGACCTGATCGGCAAAGATATTCGGCGTGCTGCATTCCACCGTTGTCGGCAGATTCAGGATCATTGGCCGATTGGCATCGGGCTGCCAGACGGCGGACACGGCATTGGAAACCTCCAGCGAAAAGTCCAGCTCGGCCAGGCTGAAGGTTTCGGGCGAGTATTCGTAGGACCAGGCGGTGTCCGGCATGGCATCGGTCAGCTCGCGGATCAGGCGCGTGCCAGCGACGGCCACTTCCTGGATCTCTTCACGCGAGGCATTGAACACGATGCGGCGCCAGGCCGGTGCGATGGGGTTGTACAGATGCACGGTGGCGCGTTTGGCGCCGCGTACGGATTCCACCGTGCGGCGAATCAGGTCTTCGCGGGCCTGGGTCAGCACGACGATCGTGACGTCGTCGGGGATGCGGTCTTCCTCGATCAGCATGCGCACGAAATCGAAATCGGTCTGCGATGCCGATGGAAATGCGACCTCGATCTCCTTGAGTCCAACCTTCACCAGCTGTTCGAAGAAGCGCAGCTTGCGATCACTGTTCATTGGCTCGATCAGCGCCTGGTTGCCATCGCGCAGATCGGTGCTCATCCAGCGCGGCGCGCGCGTGATCTGGCGCGAGGGCCAGGTGCGATCGGGAATGTCGACGATGGTGGCGGGACGGTACTTGACGGACGGGGTGCGCAACATGGGCATGGGAATCTCCTTCCTCGCTAAGGAAGCATCGGGAAGCGGCACGTGATACGAGCGCTTCGTGTCGAAAGAAAAACGGAAAAAGGGTGGCGAAAGGCTGCCGAACTGCCACTAGGCACTAGGCCCGGCAACCGGTCGGTAGGCTTAGCAGTAGCGAGAAAGCGCGCAGGGCGCGGCCCGACAGCAGGCCATCAACGCGCGCGCGCACTGCGGCATCGATGCGCGAGGCATCGGCGGCGTGGCGGAGGTTGAGGGTGTTTGCTG
>DAIOET010000045.1:0-19506 GCA_036746135.1 Cupriavidus sp. | reverse complement strand
ACAGAATTCGGTCTTGTACGCCATCGCCTTGCCACCGCCGGCGGCCACGCGGGCGCACAGCTTGCGCTTGAGCATGCCATAGAGCTCGCCGTAGCGCTGGAGGATAGCCTGCGCTTCTTCGCTCAGGTGCAGGCGGGTCTGGGTGGTCGCCTGCATCAACCCGCCAGTGCCCTGAGGTTCTTCCGGCTACGCGAGCCATAGAGGCGCGACGAGAAGACGGTGAGAATCTCGACCAGGTCCTCGGTGAGCTGCTGCTCACGGGAAACATCCGCAGTCGCATCGAGCACCACGACCTCGACACCGAAGAACTGGAAAATCTGGAACAGCAACTCACTACCAAAGCGCAGCAGCCGGTCCTTAGTCACGACGACGAGGCGGCTCACGCGCCCACGAAGTATCTCCAGAAGGACGCGCTGCAGGCCTTTCTTCCGATAGTTCAGGCCGCTGCCCAGGTCCGTAACAACCTCTACATTGGCGAATCCAGCCTCGAGGCAATGTCGTTCAAGACGAGCGGCCTGGGTCTGAAGCTGCGCACTCTGGTCATGAGACGAGACGCGGGCGTAGCAGACGGTCTTGCCGGCTGCGGGTGTTTGCGCACCCGATGGGCTCAGGACCACCTCCGATGCGTAGCGCCGGTGGCCGCCCAATGTGCGGAGTGCAGGCAGCAGGCGGCCCTGGCGATGCCAGCGCCGCAAAGTGGCGACAGCCACGCCAAGCGCTGCTGCCGCCTCGCCGATTGATAGAAGTTGATTTCCCGGTTTGTTCATAACCGGTATAGGCACGTTTTTTAAACGCGCAGGATCAGATTTGTGCGGCCTATCCGCATACAGCTACATACCCCGCAAGAAAATCAGGAAGAGGCGACTAAACCCTATCGCTATAAGCTGAGGGCAACTGCTCTTGCGCGATAAATAGCTCGGGTTCCGCCTGCGCCAAAGCCCGCTTAATGGCAGCTGAGGCCCACGGGAAGATGGTTCTCCATGTAAGAGAGTGGCCCTGTTCGGTGTGTCACGGGAGCGCGACGCAGCGAGTTATATCCTGCGTACGGGGCGGAGAGCGCGCATTTAAAATCGATGTCTACACAAATGGTGGTACTAGAAAAAAGGCCGCTGGATAGCTCCCGGCGACCTTAATAAGGTACTACGATGTCAATCCATCTTCAGCTTCGAGAGCGTGCTTTCGAAGCTGCATGCTGCTAAAGCCTGTCGCGAACAACAGTGCTGTGAACGATACGAAAAACGCTAGAGCATGCTCGGGTGCTGGATATCCGCCAACGTCTTTGAGAAACGCAAAAACGCGGGCAGGAACAGCAGCCAAGGTCAGCGCATGTTTCGAATGTCGGCGTAGGTTGAGCTGGTTGGACCCCTCGGTGGATGCCCATTGTTAAATTCTGTTTTCATATAAAACAATCCCCTATACAAAGGGCGCGTGAGAAATTAGGCGTAAAATTAAATCTCTTGAAGGGGAATTATAATGAAACAGAATAAATTCAATCAGTCGACAAATAACGAATCTAAAGAGGCTTCAAAAGAATCTGCCTCTTTCCCAGAAACTGAACAAAGAGGCGTGCTTTTTTATTTGGTAATCGTTTTTTGGATAGTGGACATCGTTGGCATCGTTAAGCAACTTTCCGGCTGATGCTCGCGCCAAAACCATACCTTAGCCAGCACCATCGCGGAGCCTAGCACCAGTAGAACGACGCCTTGCGATGCTCGGTTCGATGCTGTCATCATTGTTGATTTAAGAAAATCGACTGTCATCCTAATGTCTGCATCCTCAGCAAAAAGCTTCTTCCTTTCGTGCCTGGAAATTATAGCTCCTGAGGCTGTCCAGAGCGCGCCGAAAGCCACGCTCATATTGCCGGCAATATCGAGGATTAGAGATAGCAGGTCCCGTGCTTGCTTGTAATTGCTAAAATGTATCTTGGGGGATAGGGTAATGGCCAACGAACCAATTTCAACGGCCACGATTAATAGAATTGAAAGGATGGTCGCATTGTTTGACTCCTTTAGTTGGCGTACGCGATCCGACAAGTAACTACGCAATTTATTTCGCATTCTATGGTGCTCAACACAAGCCATCACGTCAGCTCTGTAGAGGTACAAGTGCCCGTTGGGGACAGGTGGCTGCAACAGACTGATTGCTCTAATCGCCGTTCGCTCTTCGGACGAAAGTTCATCAACTCTCTGCAGTTTAACATTCAGCATTTTCTGGGGAAATTTATAAAGATTTTTGCCGAGAAGCCAGAGAGCCGGCCAACGTTGAGTCTTCAAATGTTCCGGCGCGGCGGTAGATTCTTCTGGGGAGCGACTCCCTGCCTCACATCCCGGGAAACTCCGGCGAGTCGACGCAGGTCATAGAAGGCGTCTAGCGTTGCTTCATATATGCCAACAGCTCCTGCGGCGAAAACATACTCTGAAGCAGTCGTTTGTCTCGCTTGTCCCGAGCAATGGCGGCCCGCGTCGCAGGCCCCAAGGTTCCGTAGATGGCGCCTCGCAGGTATCCGTGCACAATTACATGTCGCTGGATCTCCCGATAGGCATCAGCATCTAATACAGGAGCAGCAGGGACGAGCTTCGGCTAAGCCAACTGTGCGACATGGCGATATGCGGCAGAACTCGGCTCCAGATGGGCCATCGCGTAGGTCGCCGCTGATGTGACGGCTTCTTTGACACTCGGAACCCAGTGGATTGCACCGGCGCCGCCTCGCGGTTGGTATGAATTCTTAGCGATTGCTCGCTTGACACCCCGCAAAAAAAATCCACGTCGCTCAACACCCCCGCGGAGCGACGTGGAAGCAGTCCAACAGAAAAGAACGAAGAATAATGCTGGGGATCATAGTATCCCTCTCATCGTGATCGTTTTATATTCGTGAATGGCTGTTTCTTTTGTAAGAATTGTCTCGTTATAAATTATTTGAATCCCTATTCATGTAGGGAGTTACCTAATATATGGCGAGATTTGGAAATAGTCGTCGCAACTCTTTGGCGTTGGCTCTCCCCTGGCACCTTGTCACGATCTACGGTCTTTCCTTACAGGTTAGCGCACGACTCCATGGCGCGCCCGCATCGGGACACGGACATCCGTGCCGGCGCGCGGCAAGCGTTCAGACAACTTCTGCCCGCGGCGGCCAATCAGGCCCGCTGCAGCAGCATGCACGCTCCAGCCCCGTCGCGCGGTGTACTTCACTGCCCCGATGGTCGACGTGTAGGCTGCATGAATCAAATTCAGTTCGACCCCGGCCCGGTGGCACTTGGCCGCGAGCTGTTGTCGGATTTGGCATAGAGCAAGTCCAGGTCCTCGGCCACCAGCGGCTTTTTGGCGTCCTTGGCCAGACGAACGACCTGGTTCAGAGCGTCAGACAGCACTGCCTCGCGCTGTCCCGAGGTGGCATTCTCGCGCAGCAGTGGAAACCGGCGGTTCGGAGCATGTTGCCGTACAGGTCGGTCTCGGTCACCGCCAGGTGGTCGACGTTAGGTAGATCGCGACAGGTTGCTTGACGCGAGTTCAAACAGCGTAAAGGTGGTGCCCGAGCGATGGTTCGCAGCCGGTCGCGTCTCTACGCGGCCAGGCGTCAGCACCGTTGGTCGAAGCCCTTTGGTTTCGCCTTCAGCTAGGACCACGACCGGCTTGCGCAATCCAGAATTGCCGTCAACGGGAGACATTGGGCTTTTTATGCGCCTCTTCCTCTGTGAGGCGAATAAGCTCGGAGGTGCGCATTTCCAGGGCGTCAGCCAACGAAAATAAAGAGTCCAGGGCGATTTTGCTCAGACCGCGCTCGACCAGCGAAACAAAGTTGCGGTGCAGGTTCGCTCGCTCAGCGAGTTGCTCTTGCGAAAGCCCCTTTGCAATCCTCGCCTTGCGAACAACACGCCCGAAGGCGGTAATCCGGTCCATCCAGCCCCCAGTGCAATGCAGTGGGGCAAGTTTGGAGACTGTGTGGCTTGCTATCTACACAATATATTGTGCAAATGCATTGGTCGACCTTACAATGCACAGTATATTGTGAATATATCGGCGCGAGCTTGGAGTTTTTGATTTCGTTCCGCTGCTGTTCCCTATGCGAGCGGCCACTGCCGCGACTGTCAATTTGAAGATGAAAGTAAGGAAATACTTATGAGGAAGGCCATTCGTGGCGCTTTTACATTGCCTCTCTGCACGCTTGCAGCCGCCCTGGCCGCATGTGGCGGCGGTGATGGTGGTGATGCGGGTAGTACGAGTGCAAGCGACAACGCAAGGCCTGTTGTGTTATCAGGCTGGTTCACTTGCGGGGGAGCCGTGTCATATCTTGCAGTAACGCCCCGCGCCAATGTCTACGGTACATGCGACAACAAAAGTCTGCTTTCCGGGCGCTACAGCGCCCAGTTGGACGCAACTGCGCAGGCGACGACGCCAGGTTGGTTCAATGCCACGCTGTCCAATGTGCAGTACTTCGACATGGCCTCCGGGGTTCCAGTTGTCAGTGAGGGGTCACCAGCTTCGATTCCAATAGACGCGTATGTGGGCACAGGCCTTTATAGTTCCGCGCGTACCTTCATAACGTTGAACGAGACAGGTAGTACGTCTAAGGCCGGAGTACTGAGTAATGGGTCGTCCATCCCCACGACCTTAAGTATCTCCGGGCCTTATTGCCTCACTTGTTTAGCCGGCATGCCCAGACTTCCCGCTACCGCCGGCGGCTACGCGGGTTCCTATGGCGTGGTCGTTCGCGTGCCCGGTAGCCCCACGGCTTGGGCCTGGCAGTCCAACGTAAGCCTCACCATCGATGCCGCAGGCGACATGTCAGGCGTTCTTCCTCAAGGCACCTTGAGAGCAGCCAGTACTGGCTTTGACGCTTCCTCGGGCATCGCCGAGTACAGCGGCACCCTGACAACGACATCCGGCGTGGTTCCGATTCAAGGCGTCTTCGGACTAGACCCGACGGGCAACGATCCACGAGCCAACCACATGGTGGCCCTCTACATCAGCGGCTCTTCCTTTCAGTATGTCTATCACTTGAGCAGTACAACGTAGGAGCGGAGTGAAGTTTGCTTTGGTGCATGCAAAGCCGCCACTAAACAACCACAGAACTAGGCGCTCCTCTTCTCGGTACACGATAAAAAAACTTTGGGGTCAAATGCAGTGAGAAAAATAATCTCTTTGGCAGCTGTAATTGCGTCCTCTACGCTGTCAGGTTGCGGCGCCTTGAATGAACAGCTGGCTGATCGACATGAAACTGTTGAGATCTACCATATATTTGATGTCAAAACATCGGTCGCACCAGAGACCATAATTAAGGCGTCAGCAGATGGGTTAGCTCGTAACACGAACTCAGTCATACAAAATCGCCCATTACAAATGGGGAGAAAGGTATCCGACGAGCCAGGGCGTTTTGACATCGTTGACGTGGCTGACGCGTTCAAGGGCACGGGTATCAGCAATATTCTGAATCTGGCTAACAGTGCAGGCACGACTACACCGCGTGTCGCAAAATGCGACGGTGCGATTTGGACATCCAAAGCCAATCGGCACATTACAGGTTTTGAGAACCTCAACCTCTACACCTGTCTATACCGTTACAAAAAAGGTTACCAAGTCGATATGTACGCTGTATTTCAGAAGAAAAGCGGCGGGATCAATGGCTTGATTCGAGATGCCGCCGGGGCTCTTACTGGAACTGCAGACCAGTGGGTTAATAAGACAATTGTCGACACTGTCCGCTCTATTGAAGCCGCCACCAACTCCAAGGTAGTCCGACTCGAGGGGCAGCCTGAACTCGGTGATCTGCCCAACGTCGACAGGCTTACCTTCCAATAGAATACACACGTGAGAAAGTGAGTGAAAACTTACATATCCCGTACGGCTCCCTCACGTTGGCGGCAACAATGAAACATCCAATCAAGTCTCTCGCCCTAGTTGGCGTTATTCTTCTGGCCACAAGCGTCGCTGCAGGGGCCCGAGGATACGTATGGCCTAAGGATGACGATTTCGTCGTTCGTATAATCAGGCAGTCCGACGCAGCAATTGTCGAAAAGGCCTACAGCGTGTATGCCGAGAAGCAGCGATTAGTCGGTTTGGCGAACTTCGAGCCGGGCTATTACGTGACTTTTCCAAAGAAGGGGTTTTTTGGTAGCCCTGAGTCCAGATACTTCGAGAAGGAAGCCTTCGTCTCTCTTCGATGTGCCGATGCAGTTTGCAAGACTGCGGTTGCTCTATCGTCAGAGGGCGAGGAGTTGCCGGTAGAGCGCTTCAACCTCGTCATGAAATACGCCGGGAACCCAGTATCCAGCCGGACGATCGAGCCAATCGTAAGCGTCCAGTTTCGACATCTGCTCGTAGATGCGAAAGAGGAGCCCCTGGAAGACATCAATACCTCCCCGGATATGGTCGAATATTTGAAGACCCATCGAGATGTGCAATCAATCGAATTTATCGCGAATGATGAGGCGAAACAGATATCGAAGGCCTCCTCCATTGCCTACAACATTCGCAGCCAGGAGAGACTCGCGCAACAGATAGCTGACAACAAGAAGGCGGCCGAGGCAAGGCGACCGGCGATGGAGGCAGTGATGAGGGAGCGGAGGGCCGCCGAAGAGCGACTTCTTCAGCTTCCCAAAGGGGCGCAAATCTTCTGCACGTCAACACAATTGCTGCGCGCTGGAAACTCTATTGATAGCCTGACCTATAGGTGTCAACCATCGCTGGATGAATTCACGCTTCTGCGCTCAATGCAGAAATTCGGTTTTGCAGTCTCATCGGTGACGCAAAGTCCGGAGCAGGCTTCGGACTTCAGTGTGGCGGCCAGAGTCTCCGTGATTCTGACAAAAGTTAGATAATCGGGGTATGCAGCTGTATGCGGATAGCCTGCATGAATCTAATCAGGCGCGTTTAAAAAACGCGCCTATACCCGGTTATGAACAAACCGGGAACACAACTTCTACCCATCGGCGAAGCGGCAGCCGCACTTGGCGTGGCTGTCGCGAACGGCGGGCATCCAACTCTGCCAGCTACTGCCGATCAAGAAGGTTCGGTAGGGAATTGCTCTCACCGAGAACGCAACTTCTATCAATCGCCGATAGCGGCGGCCGCTCGGAGCATGGGCGTTGTGACATTGCGGCGCTGGGCTCGCCAAGGCCGCCTGCTTCGCACATTCGGGTGCGGCTTGCCGCCTCAAGCAGCAAGCTTGCGGAACGTCTCGAGGACCGCGTCGCCTTTGAACGGCTTGACGATCCAGCCGCGCACGCCTGCCGCCTTGCCACGCTCCTTCATGGCTGGGCTGCTTTCAGTGGTCAGCATGATGATGTTGACGCCGGTGTTTTTCAGTTCGCCACGAATCTTTTCCACCATGGTCAGGCCATCCATCTCGGGCATGTTGATGTCGCTGACTACTAGGCGGATGTCCTGACGGCCCCGAAGCTTCGAAAGACCGTCCTTGCCATCCACCGCGGTCTCGACATCGAGGCCGTTGCGCCGCAGGAATCCGGCAACCTCGTCCCGCACCGTGCTCGAGTCGTCTACTACAAGAATTTTCCCCATTTTTTGCCTCGTCTTTTCCCGTATCAAAACAATTCCAGCTCGCCGCAACTTTCGGCCTGCGCCGCGATTTCCGCCTGGAAGTCCAGCGGGCCGTCCGCACACACGGCCAGCGTCACGCCCACCTGCACCACATCGTTGATCACCACCGCATAGGTCGCCAGCAATTCCGGTCCCAGCGCATGCACATGCGGCAGGCAATGCGCGGCAAGCACATAGGGCGTCGACATGCCAAGGTCCGGGAAATGCGCCGACAGCGCGTGGCTGATCGCACCGCAGCACAGGTTGCCGATTTCCAGGAAGCCCTCCAGCGGCGTCACGCTGGCAGCCTCGCGCACGAAGTACTCGCGCGTCTGTGCGCCCGCCGGCAGGTGCAGCAGAAGCAGCAGCCGGAACGCGAGGCCCGAGATCGTGAACGTGATGATGTCCGCGTCGGTCCCCATTGTTTCCGCACTGGCGCGCGCTATGCTGCAGGTGTCGCCGGCATCCATTACCAGGCGGTTGCGCAGGGCGTGCTGCAGGATACGGTCGAAACTATCGCTTGCCTTTGCGCTGATCACGACCCGGCCCTGCCCGACATGGAAACCAGCTGGCCCGCCAGCGAATCGACCTGACTTAGCGATGCGGTGATCATCTTGCCGCCGGCCTGGATATCCTGGAACGTCGCCGCCGTGGACAGGTCGTTCTTGTGCAGGCATTCTCCGAAGCTGCGCGCCAGTGCTTCCGAGCGGGCCGCGAGAGACCTGACTTCACCAGCGACGATGGCAAAGCCGCGGCCGAACTCGCCCGCATGCGCGGCCTCGATCGAGGCGTTCAGCGAGACAATGACTACGTGGCGCACGATGGACGCCAGCTCCGCGTTCTTTGTATGCATTTCGCGGTTCTGTGCCATCAGCGCGATCATTTGCTCATGCCATCGCTCGAAGGTCGTGGCCAGCCCGCGCAAGCGGCTGGTTTCGGCGACGATCCGACTGGCCTGCGCGAGGCCGTTGCGCGCTGCGTCCTGCGCGCGGTGCAATGCCTCGGTCGCATCGCAGGCCTGCCGCGTCTGCTCGGTCAGTGCGTGCCTAGCCTGCTGCAACTCTTGTTCGAGCTGCGCTACGCGCCGCTCTGCGATCTCTCGCCGCTCGCGCTCGCCATCGTCGTGCCAGGACGGTGGCTCGGCCGACTGTGCCTCGGTGATGCCGGTAGGGTGCGGGACACCGTGCCTTGTCCGCCATCGCGTGGCCCACGTGCCGACACGGCCGGCAAATCCTTCCATCAAAGACAGTTTGCTCATTGCGTTGATGCGTTGATTAATCACACTTCGACCGGCTGCGGCGCGTGCGCACCGCCCTTATCCGGTCGTCCGGCCGCGATGCCGCCAAGCGGCAGATGCAAAATGGTCTCGAAGGCGCGGAACATCGCGCCCTCGTTGTCGTCGGTAAAGCGGAGGCTGACGCTGCCGCCCGCTTGCTGCAGGAAGGCCAGCACCGCATCCATGCCAACGCCACGCCCGGAAACCGCCGTCACGGTCTGTGCCGTGGAGAAACCGGGGCGGAAGATGAACTGCGCAAGCTCCGCATCTCTGCATACCTGCTCCGCCTCGAGCCAGCCGCGCGCCATGGCCATACTGCGGATGCGGCCAAGGCCAAGGCCGCGGCCGTCATCGGCCAGTACGATACGCAAGCCCCGCGCGTCCGAACCGACGTCGATGGTGATTCGGCCCGCCACCAACTTGCCTTCCAAGCGCCGCACATCGGGCTGCTCGATCCCATGGTCGAGCGCATTGCGCAGTAAGTGTGTGAAGATGTCGGCCAGCATCGCACCGGTCTTGGTCGCCACGCGACGGCCGCCACCGCTGACCTGCACCGCGGGTGCAACCTTGCCAAGCTCGGTAGCGAGCGAAGGCAGGGAATTCAGCACGCCAGACAGCGCGTCGTCGATGCCTACCGTGCCAAGGCGACTCAGGTTCCGGTGCACGGCTTCCCGCATCGCTGTCAGCTCGTGCAGGCTGGTCGGATCGGACTGTTCCACGACTGCGAGCGTGGCACGGATGGTGTCTTCGTCCTCCGCCCGCATGGCGCCAGCGGCGGCACCACCATGCATTCCGCGCCCAAGGCGCAATTCACTGATAGCAGCATAGCGGCCGAGCGCTGTCTGCACGCGCCTGAGTTCGTCGAGCAGCTTGTCCCGGTTCCAGCGAGACCCGATGGTGGCAGCGGCACCGCGAAGCGCGTCGTACGACTGCTCGGTCTCGTGGGCAACCTCGGCGATATGGCGGAACTGGTGGGTGCGCGCGTTGCCCTTTACGGTATGCATATTGCGGAAGAGCGCGTTGACGGATTCGATGTCCGCCTCCACGTTCTGGCGCAGGATTCGCTCGTTCTCGCACGCAAAGCCGACGGCACTCTCCATGAAACGGCTGAACGATGCCTCGTTCACGGCCAGGATCTCACCGATGATCTCGAGATCCTGCTTCTGTTCATTGGCTTCTGCCGCAAGCTTGCGCAACTGCGTCACATCGCGCAGGCACAGCATCAGACGCGCGATGTTGTCGTGGTTGTCAGTGATCGGGGACCAGCTCAGGTCCAGTATCTTCACGCGCCCGTCCGGCATGCGCTGCGTGACTTCCTTCACGAGCAGATGCTCGTTGAAATCGAAATTCATCAGGTCCTGCCCGAGGCACGCATCGATGGCGGCGTCCACCTGCGAAGCCGCCTCGGCAGTGATATCGCTCTGAGCGAAGATCAGATCCATGACATTGCGGCCTTCGATCTCGCCGGTTTCAAGGATTTGCTCGAGGAACCTCGAATACTCGGGGTGCACGACCGCGCCCTGCACTACGGTCAGGATGCCCTGCTGCATGTTCTGCAGGATGGCCTGCATGTCGGCGGTCTTCTGGCGTAGCAGGCCGGCGTTCTCCTGGATCTTCTCAATCATTCGATTGAATGCGACCATGGAGCGACCAATCTCATCCCCGCTGCCCGGCGGCAGGCGGCGCGAAAAGTCCTGGCTGTCTGCAATCTCGCTCATCATGGCCTGCATGCGCGTCAGCGGGCGCGCAATCTGGCGGTACAGCACAATGCCGACGCCCGTCAGCAAAACCACCGCAATACCGCTCACCGCGCCAATAGCCGTCGTGGTCGTGCGCATCAGTCCGTTCAGCCCGGCAATGGCCTCATCCTTTTCGCGGTTCTTTTCTACGCGCAGGGTCTGGACGATTTTCTCCATCTCATCCCGGTAACGCGCCACATTGGCAAACAGGAAGGCCTGCGCGAGCTCGTCATGGCCGGCCGCCTTCATCTGTGCGGTTTCTTTGATGGCCTCGGCATAGTTCTGCAGGCTCTCCCTGGCCTGCTCCACCAAGCCGCGCTGGGCCTGCGTATGTGCGTGCTCGGCCTGACTTACCAGCGCCGCCCGGAGCACCGCCTGTCGGTCCTCCAGCTCCGTTTGGCTTTGCGCCACCAGCGCCGCGTCGGGCGCATAGACCAGCGCCATCGTCGCGAGTTGCACATCCTTGACTAGCGCGACAACGTCCGCGGATGCCAGTGCGCTCGGCACGACGCCTTCCGTGACCTCCTTGACCTGTGCCGCGCTGCCGCGCGTTTGATAAACGGCGTAGCCGCCAATACCGGCTAGCGAGAAGAACGCCAGCATGATCAACAGCGTGATGCGATGACGGATGCTCATAAGCCCCTGCGATGTCCCGATGATTCGTGTGCGAGCTGATCTTGCGACGTGCGCAAGTCAGGCGAGATAGGGAAAACAGGGATAGATTATTGTGACAAAGTGTTACCAAGCCATGACTCGGACGTCGATGTCTTGCGCGTGCGTCGGGCAAAAAGAGGAAGGCGAAGTAGTTGCTGCTTGGGCAGAAGTCATTGCTGGAAGCGCTGGAGGGATGTTCCGAAGGAACAAATTTTCAATCTCAGATTGGAGTCTGTTGACATCCTCTCCGCCCTAGACGGAGATTCCTTCTGCAGAGGGGGCACGCTCGACCCAGCTTCTGGCGAAGCCTCATTCAGAGCGGCTTGACATGGCCTTCGCTGCCTTGACATCGTGATGGTGTGACGCATTGGGCACCGAAAAGGTCCATTCTCGTACACCGAGAGCCGATCTGGCTCGTGGGCCGTTCGCGAGGTGCAGCACGAACAGGCTTGCGTGGTATAGCGTTCATCGACTTCCTCGAACCACAGCCGGCGCTATCGCATTTGTATTGGGCATCGTGCGGAACGCGCTCCAGCCCGCGTCCAACACAGACTTGGCCATGTTGGTCTGGGCGTTGCCAATGAGGAAGCACCGTACTGCCGTACGAGTGCCGTGGAAGTACGGTTGCGGCGCGCCGGCATGGATGTTCGTGTCCCGGTGCGAGGTCGCCATGAAGTCCCGCAGTTACCTGTAAGGAAAAACCGCAGATCGCGACAAGGTGCCTGGTCCGAGGTTCACGCAGCGTACAGGAGTCTGGTGCGCGAGCAGTGGCTCGCAGCCGGCCGCGCTTCTGCGCGGCCAGGCGTCAGCACCGTTGGCCGAAGCCCTCCGGCTTCACCCTCCAGCAAGGACCACCGTTCGCCTTGCGCCATTCTGAATGTTCAGATGTGCGCATCGTTAAAGTAACGGTGCATAGGATTTTGCCTACCTACTTCAGTAGGGTGCGGAGAATCACTTGCCTCGTCGTAAACAACGACACGAGGTCGCCCCAGTGGCGAGTGTCCGTTCCATTCGCGAACACCAAAAAAGAAACGCGAGGAGCGCGCCCTGTTCAATTGGGGCGCGACTGAAATGGTCAACAACAAGTGTATCTGGCGCAGGCGTCTAGGCAGACGCCCTGCTAGCTTTTGCTTTGGTTTTTTAGGCTTTATCCTTCTTAGCACTTCCAGCTTTGGTGCAGGGATCGTTGTGGACGGCGCCACTGCCACAAGCGTAGTGATGTCCGTCAATGGGCGCCAGACGGTCAATATCGCCCCGGCGACCTCGGGCGTTTCTCATAACACCTACACGCAATTCAACGTCGGTGCAGCTGGCGCCACGCTCAATAACACGGGCATTAATGCGCGCACGATCGTCAATCAGGTCACGAGCACGAACCCCACACTGATTTCCGGTGAACTGTCGGTGACCGGGCCGCGGGCGAACGTGGTCATCGCCAACCCGAACGGGATCACCGTGGATGGCGGCTCGTTCGTCAATACCGGCCACTTGGCCCTGTCAACGGGTCAGGTCAGCTTTACTGATGTGCAGATCGCACCCGGTACCTATCAGCGTAATGTCAATCTGGCCACGTCCGCAGGCACGATTGTGGTGGGGCCACAGGGATTGACCGGCGCGCTGATCGGCCTTGACCTGCTGGCCAAGAACATCAGCATCCAGGGGCCCGTTACCAATATGTACACATCGCGGACCGCCATCACGCGCCTGTCGGCGGGCGACAGCAATGCGGTCATCAACACAGGTCTTTCGCCGACGGACAATGGCCACGACTGGCTGCAACTGACACCCCCAGCTCAGCCGCGCGTGGCCACGAGCTATGCCATCGACATTACGTCGGCGGGCAGCCTTGTCAGTGGACGGATCGAACTGATTGTGACCGACAAAGGGCCAGGTGTACGTAGCGCCGGACCGCTCAATGCGACTTATGGTGACTTCACGCTGACTTCCAACGGCAGCGTGCAGTTGGTGAATACCACGATTACCGCAGCAAATGGCATCAGCCTCAACGCCAAGGATGCAGTCGCGTTTTCCAATGTCGACGCCAGGGCTAACGGCGGTGGCTTCACCGTGTCCGCAAGCGGCGACATTCTGCTCGCGGAAAGCCGGGTGCTGGCGAGCGATGCGGTCGTGATGGAGGGGGCGTCCATCACGCTGCAGCATATGGGGGCCGATACCAGCACACTGGCGTCGGCCAACAGCGGCATCCTGCTCAAGAGTGCGGGTGACATCACCAGCGTGAATACCCTGGTGCAGGGCAGGACAAGCATCGAGGGGAACAAGGAATCTGCGGGCGCCGTGACGCTGGCCGCCGGCGGCAATATCGTCAACCAGACCACACCGGGCGGGCAGCTGAGCATCCTGTTCGGCCAGGAGGGCGACGTTTCGCTCAGTGCCGGTGGCAGCATCACAAATCGCAACGCGCGGATCCTGTCGAACCAGAACGTTGCCATTACCGCCGGTGGTGACTTTGCCAACATCATCGATCACGCCGAAGGCGTGATGGGTGGCGCGCCGGTCAGCTATGCGCGGAGCAGTCCGAGATGGCTGGTGTTCTCCAAGCGCGAAAGCGGCATGACGGTCGACTATGGCGCGCTCGCTGACCCGGCGCGGCTGTCGTACGTTACGGCAGACGCCGGCAATATCCGCATAACCGCAAACAACGTCATCAATCACGGTGGTTCGATACTGTCGAACAGCGGTGAGATCAGCATTCAGGCAAACAACACGCTTACCAATGAGGCGGTGTTCACCGGGCAGGTCTCATACGGCCGTTCATGCGTTTTCCTTTGCCGCTACCACGCCGAAAGCACCGTGCAGTCGTTCGGCGGAATGATCGAGGCGGGCCGGGATATCAGGCTCGCGGCCGGTTCGCAGATTCAGAATATCGGCGGTACGGTGCTTGCGATCGGTGGCTTGTACCTGTCGGCGCCACAGGTCATCGCACGGGGTGTCACGGGGTACACGGCCTTTGTGCGGGATCACGACTTGAAGGCGTGGTTTGGCAACAACTGGGCGACCATCTATCGCACGGACACGGGTGGCCTGTACCGCGCTGGCAGTGGCCAGGTCGAAATCGACGGTGAAGGCCAGATCGAAGGGGGTTCGTTCGTGGCACCGGGCGGTGTGAACGCCAGCCACGGTGTCACGACCATACGCAGTCCGTACCGCACGCCGGTCACGCAGCGAAACCATCTGGGACTGGTGTCGTGGTTCGGGCTGTGATTGCGCGCTATGGCTTCGTGGCCAGTCTTGCCGCCTTGACCGCATTCGAAGCTTTGGCTCAGGCGTTGCCACCCGTAAATCTTCCGGCCGTGCGACCGGAGCAGGATCCTGGTCAGCGACTCCTGCAGGATCAGAAGGCCCGCGAGCAACAGCAGCAGGCGGCTCAGGCACCGGCGGAGATCGCTGTGCCCACGCCGCCGCCTGTGCCGGAGGTAGCGAAAGGCGAGAACATCGAGTCGTTGCCAGACGTGGAGCCCATGTTCGTCATCCGCGAGGTCGAATTCGGCGGCGACACCGTTCTTTCGCAAGGGGAACTGGCGGCGGTGGCCGCGCCGTTCCTCGGCCGCCGCCTGGGTCGCAACCGGGTCAACCTGCTGCTGCGAAGAGTGACGGAAGCGTTCATCGAGCACGGCTACATCACGACCCGGGCCTATCTCGGCCCGCAGAACCTGGCCTCTGGTGTACTGAAGGTGAATGTGGTCGCAGGCAAGGTGGGTGCTTTCACCCTGAACGGCAAGCCACTGCGCCCGATCCCGGACGGCGCTCGCCCATTCGAAACGGACGGGGGAGGGGTGCTGACGGACGCTGGGACAGCGTGGGCCTTCGGTACCCGTGTGGGAGACGTGCTGCGGCTACCGGACCTGGAGCAGGGCGTCGACCAGATCAACCGCCTGCGCCGCAACCAGGCGGAACTGCAGATCCTGCCCGGCCAGTCGCCTGGCGAGTCGGTGGTTGCCGTCGCCAACCGCTATGGCGACCGCTTCTTCTACGACCTCGGCATGGACAACTACGGCAGCACCCAGACGGGCAAGCTGCGCTACCGGCTGGGAGCGGAAGCCGACAACGTCATCGGCCTGCAGGAATCGATCGGTCTGAGCTTCGTCGGGACCCGTGACAGCAATGCCCTGGTGCTTTCCGGCGCGGTGCCGGTCGGCTACCAGACCTTCAGCTACACCACTTCGGTATCGGAGTACCAGCAGGTCATCGGCGACGTGGCCTTGCTCGAAGGCCGCACGTTCAGTCAGATCCTGGGCTGGAACTCCGTCCTGAGCCGGTCCCGCATGGGCAGGATGAGTATCGATGTGACCTTCGCCAGGACGCGCACCGAGCGCAGCATTGCCGGCCTGGCGCTGTCGCCGCAAAGCCTTTCCGTGCTGCGGGTGGCGGCCAATGGCTTTGTTCGCTTCACGGCCAACGGGCAGCCGGCAACGGCGACCTATGACTTCGGATTCTCGCGGGGCGTGCCCTGGCTGGACGCGGTACATGACGATGCCACGATAGGCCGGGGCGATGCCCACAACCAGTTCAACAAGGTGGACATGACCGGCACGGTGCAGTTGACGGCCGGCACGCTGCTGCAAACCTCCTGGGCTTACCGGGGTACCTTGCGCGGCCAGTTCAGCCCCGTCGCCCTGTTTGGCACCCAGCAGATCTATCTCGGCGGAATGAGTTCGGTGCGAGGCTTCACGGAGGGCGGCATCGCGGGTGACAGCGGCTTCTACCTGCGCAATGAACTGGCCTGGCAGAACGCGCCGGCATGGGACGGCGCACGCATCGAGCCCTATGTCTTCCTTGACGGCGGCAAGGCGCACCTGAACGCACTGGGCGGATGGCCGACGCTGGCTGGCACCGGTATTGGCGTGCGGGCACAGGGCAGGTACCGCCAGCAAGCGATTTCCGGGGAGCTCCTGCTGGGGCAGGCCCTGATCCAGCCGTGTTCGCTTGGCAAGAAGGCCACCGTCCTGCTGGCCACGCTCAATTGGTCGATCTAAGAAATGGGGAATACCGACATGACCACCTTCAATATCCACCGGCTGTTTCCGCGCAGTGAGGCATTGTTCCTGTCCTGCCTCCTGGCCTTCGGAGCGCACAACGCTTGTGCCGCTGCCAGGACCCAGCCGGAGCCGAAGAGCAAGACAGCCGCTCAAGCGTCGGACACCGGCCCGCTGCCAGCCGGCGTGGTCGCGCGGGTCAATGGGGCACCCATTACCCAGGAGCAGCTTGATGTCGCGCTTAGGGCAGTCAACACACCCGTCACGCCACAGATTCGCGATGCGGTGAAGAACCAGCTCATCGCCCGGGAGTTGTTCCGCCAGGCCGCGGAGAAGGGGCACTACGATACCCGCCCCAATGTTCGGCTGGCCATGGAGCAGGCCAAGGCCCTGGCCATGACGCAGGACTATCTGCGCGATGCGATCAAGCCTGCACCGGTATCAGAGGCCGATGTGCGCGCGAAATTCGACGCCGTCGTGGCGACGCTCGGCGAGTTCGAGTACAAGCCCAGTGCGATCATCGTGAAAGATGCGGACACGGCGCAGAAGCTCCTTGATCAGCTTAAGAAGGGCGGCGACTTTGCGCAACTGGCCCGGCAGAACAGCCAGGGACCCACGGCCGCCCAAGGCGGCTTGCTCAACTGGGTCTCGTTCAGGCTGCCGCTGCAGGAAGGTCGGACCCAGAACTGGCCCTTGCCGCTGGCGGCGGCCTTGGTCCAGCTCCCGGAGGGGGCCGTGTCTGCTGCGCCGGTACAAGTGGGCGAGACCTTCTGGCTGCTGCGCGTGGATGCAAAACGCCCGACCCAGATTCCCCAGTACGAACAGATCAAGGACGCGCTGCGCAAGCAGCTCGAGACGATCGAGGTCCAGAAAGCTACCCAGCAGGTTGTCGTTGACCTGATGAAGAGCGCGCGTATCCAGCAGTAAGCCTCCAGCAATCCAGACAAGACCACGGCGGCAGCCTGCCGGTTGCTGCCGTGGGAGGGAGCGGCGCGCGGGAGCAGGCCGTTGCCGGCGGCCCGTCACAAGAAGAAGCGCAGACAAGAAGCCATGAACAAGCGTATGCGGACCCTGTTTCGTCAACTTGATCACGCCGGTGTGGCGCGTGAGGTGTCACGCGCCGAAGCCATGTTGTCCGGTGTGGGGGCAGCGTTGCCTGCCGCCCGCCGCCTGCCGGTATGGAAGCGGGCCTTGTTGGGGATGGTCGCGGCGCTGATGTGGCTCTCGCCGCTTTCCGTAACGTTCGAGCAAAGCCGCAATGCGGCGGGTGTGCTGAATGCCGGCAACCGCTCATGGACCGATGAAGCGTGGGAGGAGCTTCAGGCCAAGGTCACTTTGCGTCTACGCTTTGCCATGAAGGCAGCACAGGCCGCACCCATTGTCGACCCCACGGCGCCGATTGCGTTCCGACCCACCATCACCCAGACGACGGATGCCGGGGGCGGCGTGCCGGTGGTCAACATCACGGCCCCCAACGGAGCCGGGATTTCGCTCAACCAGTACCAGAGCTTCAACATCGACCCGATCGGGCTGATTCTGAACAACAGCCTGATGGGCGGCACATCGCTCACGGGTGGGCAGCTGGATGCCAACCCAAACTTCGGTAACCGGGTGGCCAGCACCATCATCAACGAGGTCACCTCGACGGGCCCCGCCTATGCCAGCTCGCTCAAAGGACCGCTTGAGGTGTTTGGGGCGCCCGCGACGGTCATCGTAGCAAATCCGAACGGGATCACCACGCAGGGTCTTGGCGTGACCAATACGCTAGGCGTGACCCTCACAACGGGGAAACCGCAATTCCTGACCGCGATTGGCGGTAGTGCGACGGACTTCGTCAACGCGCAGGCCATCGGCTACAACGTGACCGGCGGCCATGTTCAGATCGAAGGCAATGCCGGGGTCAACGGACCTGGAGCCGGCATTGAAGGAACAGTCGGCTCGATTGACCTGATCGGCGAGACGGTTGGCGTCAATGCGCCGCTGTTTGCTGGCACACGGATCAACGTGATTGCCGGACGGCAGCAGGTGACGCCCGCGTCTACATCGACCACGGGCCCCGCCTATTCGACGACCGCCAACGGCACGGCGAATACTGCAGGGGCGATTTCCAGCACCAACGGCGGGGCCAACAATGGCTACGCCATTGATGCGACGGCATTCGGTGCCATGACGGCCGGGCAAATCCAGGTGATCGGCACCGCAGCCGGCATGGGCGTGCGCATGGACGGGCAGCTCGCCGCCAACGCTGGCGACCTGCTTATTTCTTCCAACGGCGACGTTTCGCTGGCAGGAACGGCCGCGCAACAACAGGCCACGGTGCAGGCCGCCGGAAATGTCGCACAGACCGGTACGCACGTAGGAGTGGGCGGATACACCATCAGTGCGACCGGCGATATCAGTTCGACGGGCACGATCCAATCGGGCGGCCAGTTGAACGCAAGAGCCGGTCGCAACCTTACTGTCGCCGGTACGGAATCCAAGGGCGATACCGCGCTCTCGGCCGGCGCTAACCTGCAAGTCGGCTCGTCGCAAAGCGGTGATTCGCTCACGTTGTCGGCAGCGGGCAACGATGGCTCCGGTGACATCACCGTGACTGGACCGACCACGGTTGCTGCCAATGCGACGATCACGGCCGCACGCGACGTCAACGTCAACGGCCAGTTTGGAGCGAATTCGATTTCCGCGCAAGCCGGGCGCGATATCAATGTCCAAGGTTCAGCCACTGTACTGTCGGCAGCGGATACCACCTTTGTAGCAGGTGGCAATGTGGTGGCGCAAGGTACGCTCAATAGCGTCGGCAATCTCTCGGCGACGGCTGGGCAAGGTATCTCGATCACGGGACAAACCACGGCCAACGGCAACGTGGCGCTCAACTCCACTGGCGACGCGCAGATTGGTGGCGCACTCGCCAGTGGCGGCACGACGTCGATCAAGACGGGCGGCAACCTGTCCATTGGCGGGTCCCTGTTTGCCACGACTGACGCAAATCTGCAGTCCACCCACGGTATAGACGTCGCGGGCGTATTGATCGCCCAGCAAAACGGAAATCTGCAGGGGGGCACAAACCTGACCGGTTCTGGTGCGCTCGCTTTTGGCCAAAGCGCAGGTCTCCAGGCGGGAGGGGACGTTGCGCTCACCGGCAAACTGCTGTCGAACGATCTGTCGATCCAGGCAGGCAACAGCGCGAGCTTCCAGGATGTGCAGGCGGGCGGCGCGTTCACCGTAGCCGCGCGGGGGACGGCGGGTGGGGGCGATGTCGTCTTCAACGGGAATGTCGCCACCGTTGGCGCAACGGCTGTGACGGCTCAGC
>DAIOET010000044.1:17526-19723 GCA_036746135.1 Cupriavidus sp. | reverse complement strand
GTGGTCAAGTTCATGCTCGAACAGGACCCGGCCAACCTGCCCATCATCCAGAAGTGGATCGACAAGTGGTTCTGGCGCGGCTACCGGCTGCTGACGCTTGTGGCAATGATGATGGACTACATGTGCCCGAAGCGCGTGATGAGCTGGAAGGAAGCCTGGGAGATCTACTTCGAGCAGAACGGCGGCGCGCTGTTCACGGACCTGGCGCGCTATGGCGTCCGCATGCCGAAGTATCACGAGCAGGCGGCAAAGGAGAAGGATCACCTGTCCCATATCGCATGGTCGATCTTCTACAACTTCAACCACGCGGCGGCGTTCCACACCTGGGTGCCGGAGCCGGCCGAAATGGACTGGCTGGCGCAGAAGTATCCCGACAGCTTCGATCAGCACTACCGTCCGCGCTTCGACTACTGGAAGCAACAGCAGGAGGCCGGCCAGCGCTGGACCAACCCTGGCTTGCCGATGCTGTGCCAGATCTGCCAGATCCCGATGGCTTTCACCGAGCCTGACGACCCGACGCAGATCTGCTACCGCCATGCCGAACACAACGGCGAGCACTACCACTTCTGCTCGGATGGTTGCCGCGATGTGTTTCTGGGCGAGCCGGAGAAATACGTGCAGTCGTGGCTGCCCGTGCACCAGATCTTCCAGGGCAATTGCGGCGGCGCCACGTTGCCCGAGGTGCTGGACTGGTACCACCTGAAGCCGGAAGACCGCGGCGACTATGCCGATTCGCCAGACCGGGCGAACTGGCAGCGCTGGACCGGGCACGAATAAGCACAGCGCAACCAAGGAGACAACATCATGCCAGTCATCGCATTGGCGCCCGGCTACACGGGCGAAGTCCGCGATCGCGTGGAGAATTTTCATGGCAACCAGCTCGTGTATTTCGGCTGGGACCGACACCTCCTGTTCTGCAGCCCATTCACGTTGCCGCTGCCGCCCGACATGCCGTTCGGCGCGTTGGTCGACAACGTGATCGTGCCGCTGCTGGGGGCGCATCCCGAGGGCGCATCCATCGACTGGGCTAAGGTCGAATGGCTGCGCGGCGAAACGCCGTTCACGCCCGACACCCAGGCCAGCCTGGTCGCCAACGGGTTGGGCCACAAGTCGCTGCTGCGGCTGCGTACCCCGGAACTTGGCGGTATTGCCGGTTCCTGCAATTGAATTGAGTGGAGGTTGTCATGAGCTATCAACTGACCATCGAACCGCTCGGCCAGACCATCGACGTTGCCGAAGGCCAGACCGTGCTCGACGCCTGCCTGCGTGCCGGCATCTGGCTGCCACACGCGTGCGGCCACGGCCTTTGTGGCACCTGCAAGGTCCAGAGCCTCGAAGGCGAGCTTGACCACGGCGAAGCATCGCCGTTCGCCCTGATGGATTTCGAGCGTGAAGAGGCCAAGTGCCTGGCCTGCTGCGCCACGCTGTTGTCGGACATGACCATCGAGGCGGACATCGAACCGGACCCCGATCACGAGTGCCTGCCGCTGATGGATTTCACGGCCGAGGTCACCCGGATCGAGGCACTGACGCCCACCATCAAGGGTGTGTTCCTGCGCGTCGAGGGTGCCGATGCGCTGCGCTTCCAGCCGGGGCAGTACGTCAACGCCTGGATCGGGCAGGAAGCGGCCCCGCGCGCGTTTTCGATTGCCTCGGCGCCGTCATCGGACGAGATCGAGCTGAATATCCGCCTGGTGCCGGGCGGTAGCGCCACGACCTACGTGCACGAAAAGCTCGCGGTCGGCGAGCGGCTACAGCTATCCGGCCCGCTGGGGCGCTTTTTCGTGCGCAAGAGCGATCCGCGTCCGCTGGTGTTCATGGCGGGCGGCTCGGGACTGTCGAGCCCGCGCTCGATGGTGCTGGACCTGCTGGATTCCGGCGATACGCGACAGATCGTACTGGTGCAAGGAGCGCGCACCGCCGACGAACTGTACTACCGCGAGTCGTTCGAGGCGCTGGCCGCCCGGCACGAAAACTTCACCTATGTGCCCGTGCTCTCGGCCGAGCCGCAGGACAGCGCATGGGCTGGCGAGCGCGGCTATGTGCATGACGTGGCATCGAGCCACTTCGGTCACGACTTCCGTGGCTGGCGCGCCTACCTGTGCGGACCGCCGCCGATGATCGAAGCGTGCATCGCCAAGCTGATGCAGGGGCGGTTGTTCGAGAAGGACATCTTCACCGAGAAATTCCTGTCGGC
>DAIOET010000044.1:0-17426 GCA_036746135.1 Cupriavidus sp. | reverse complement strand
GCTGTAACGACGTAGTCAGACAAAGACCCCACCAAGGAGACAATGATGGACAAGATCCAGATCGACGCCGTGCTCAACCGTATCGAAGAAAACACGGGCCAGAACGCCAACCCGCGCATTGCGGCCATCGTGCACCGGATGGTGCGCGACCTGTTCCACATGATCGAAGACCTGGACGTGCAGCCCGAGGAGTTCTGGTCCGGCCTGAATTTCCTGGCCGAGGCTGGCCGCGCGGGCGAGCTGGGGCTGATCGCGCCGGGGCTTGGATTCGACCATTTCCTGGACCTGCGCATGGACGAGGCCGAAGCCAGGGCCGGTATCGCGGGCGGCACGCCGCGCACCATCGAGGGTCCGCTGTATGTGGCTGGCGCACCCGTGGCGCAGGGCGAGGCACGGCTCGATGACGGTACCGACGAAGGCGAGGTGCTGGTGATGGAAGGGCAGGTCAGGGACGCCGGCGGCAAGCCGTTGGCCAATGCCGTGGTGGAAGTCTGGCATGCCAACTCGCTGGGCAACTACTCGTACTTCGACCCTACGCAGAGCGCTTTCAACCTGCGTCGCAGCATCGTGACCGATGGGGAAGGGCGCTATCGTTTCCGGAGCATCATGCCGGTGGGATACAGCGTGCCGCCCAATGGCACGACCGATCGCCTGCTGAAGCAGCTCGACCGTCACGGCACCCGCCCGGCGCATATCCATTTCTTTGTTTCGGCGGCGGGGCATCGCAAGCTGACCACGCAGATCAATATCGACGGCGATCCGTACCTGTGGGATGACTTTGCGTTCGCCACGCGCGACGGGCTGGTGCCGCCGGTGACGCGCGTCGATGACCCGGCCGCGATGCAGGCACTGGGCGTCAACAAGCCGTTCGCGCAAATCCGCTTCGATTTCACGCTGCACGCGGACAGCGCCAGCGCGCCGCAAGCCGAAGTGGCACGGCAGCGGGCAGCGGTTGCGGTTTGATTCGTTCCGAGGCGCCACGTGTTTTCGCCCCTCTCCCGCGATGCGAGAGAGGGGCGGCGGACAGCGCCAGCGGTTCAAGCCGAGACGATCCCGGCGTGAGCCGCCGGCCGTCTACTTCCATCGTTCATGAATGGGAGAGGCAGGAAACCACTCGGAAGAACATCGAGAAAACTTACATCCCCGGCGGCGGATTCAGCGGAATCTGGTTGCGCAGGCTCAGGTTCATGACGTTCCAGGCGCGGATGGCGGCCACGGTATACGACAGTTGCGCGATTTCTTCCTCGGAGAAATGCTCGCGCAGTTCCGGATAGGCCTTGTCGGTATCGTCACGATGCGGCAGCGCGTTCATGGCCTCGGCCCAGCCCAGCGCGGCGCGCTCGCGGGCATCGAAGAACGGCGCTTCGCGCCAGCCGGCGATGGCGTTCAGGTGGCGCGGGTCCACGCCCTGTTTGATCAGATCGCGCCAGTGCATGTCGATGCAGAGGCCGCAGCCGTTGATCTGCGACACGCGCAGCTGGACCATTTCGACGAGGCGCTCGCCCAGCGAGCTGTTCTTGCACGATTGCGACAGCGCAATCAGAGCCTTCTGGCTGGCCTGGGCAAGGGGGAAGAAGTTGAAACGTGCTGCAGTCATGCGGTTCACCTTTTCGTCTGGTTAAGGAGGCCGGACGCGGCAATTCGCATCCGTTTGCCTGTAAGACGAGCCGGCGAACACGGTTGTGACAGGATTTTCGAAATTTTTTCTTGTGCGGCGTTTTGCCTCAGAGCTTGCCTTCGATCGCCTTGCGCTCGCGCCACATTTCCTGCACGAACGGGTCGGTGATGCCGTACAGGCCGTGGCCCTTGCGCATGATCAGGTTGGTGGCCATCAGCTCGTTGACCACGGGTTGCGCTTCCTCCACCTTGACCTCGCGTCCGATGGCCCTGGAATAGGCCGCTGCCGCCTCGGCGGAAAACAGCCCGCGCGCGTCGCCTTCGGCCAGCGCAATGCGGTCGAAGATGGCCGTGGCCAGGCCGCCAAGCTGCTCCAGCTTCATCAGCTCGATATCGGCGGCCGTCGAACGCAGGGTGTTGGCGATGACCGGCAGGTGCTCGTCGGGGTTGCTGCCGGGCGGCAGGTGATAGTGCAGTTGACGTAGCGCCTTGATCATTTCCTCGGGACGATTTCCCAGCGTCTGAAACGCTTTTACGGCGACGTCGAGCGAGGGCTGGGCCGTGAAGCCCTCCGCCGCCAGCCGCTCCAGCAGGTACGCCACGTATTCCTGGTCCAGCACCGGATAGGCCACTGACGTGGCCCCCGTGAACGCCTGGTTGCGCCGGGCCGTCAGCTCGCCCACCAGCGCTCGATGAGATCCCGTGCCGACAAACAGGAAGTGGCCTAGCGTATCGGGCCGAGGATTGATGGCATCGCGCGCGGCCTTTAGCGCCAGCAGCATCTGGTTGCCTTCCTCAGATGTGATGGCGTGCTGCACTTCGTCGACGATCAGCACGACGTCGGTGCGGCCTTGGTCCACCACTTCGGCAAGTGCCTGAGCCAGCGTGGCGCCGCCCGGTTCTCCCAGGCTATCGAGCTTGAAACCGAACTTGAAGCCGAACGCACCGACGTCCGCGCCGGCCAGCCGCTTGAGCTTGCGCTTGGCCGCGGCCGGAGGTGACTCCAGTTCTTCCAGCTTCTTCCTGACCGCGTCGCGGATCAGCGTAGCGGGGCTGCGCTGCGTGTCGCTCCACAAATCCACATAGATCACGATGGCGCCCAGGTCTTCCAGCGCGGGAATCAGGTCGTTCAGCAGGAAGGTGGTCTTGCCGATCCGGCGCAGCCCCGACAGAAACAGGCCGGAGCGCAAGCCTTCGTCCAGCACGCTCGGATGAAGGAGCTGCCTCGCCATCTGGCGTGCGAGCACGGGGCGCTTGTAGACATAGCTCATCGCAGGTTTAGGATGAATTATTGGATTCCAATAATTATATGAATTCCATAATTCAAAGTAAAACGGCCGGCAAGCGTGCTGGCACGGACGGGTGATGAAAGTGCATAAAAATTCACACAACGACGATTGACCTGCTGGCAGAATGGCCGTCCGCTAACAAATCAGGAAGCGAGCCATGCAGTTGTCACCAGCGATTCCCATCCTGCGTATCTTCTCGGTCGACAAGGCAAAGGAGTTCTATCTGGACTTCCTGGGCTTCACGCTCGATTGGGAGCACCGTTTCGGAGAGAACTTCCCGCTCTATGCGCAGGTGTCGCGCTCGGGGCTGACCCTGCATCTGAGCGAGCATTACGGCGACGCCACGCCCGGTTCCGCGATCTTCGTGCCAATCGACGATGTCGACGCCATGCACCGGGAACTGACCGCACGGGAATACCGGTACGCGAAGCCCGGCGTGGAAGACGCGGGCTGGGGCCGGCAGCTCCAGGTCAGGGACCCGTTCGGCAACCGGCTCTGCTTTTGCCAGCAGTCCGAGCCGGACGCAACGGCGTCGTAGGGCGGCTCAGTCGGCCGGCAGGATCTGCGGATTCCAGACCGCTTCCCAAAGATTACCTTCGGGATCCTGAAAATAGCCGGCATAGCCGCCGTAGAACGTGTCTTGCGCCGGCTTGACGATGGTGCCGCCCGCACTGGCGGCCTGCGCCATCACCTGATCGACCTCGGCCTTGCTGGTCACGTTGTGGCCCATCGAAAAACCGGTGGGGCACGGTGCGCTGGCGGGCAGGCCCGTGTCCCAGGCCAGGTTGTCGCGCGCCCACAGTGCCAGTTTCAGGCCGGGCTGCAAGTCGAAGAAGGCCACCGCGCCGTGTTCGAACTGCTTGCCGATGATGCCCTGCGTGGCAAGACCCAGCCCATCGCGATAGAAGCGGACCGCCCGTTCCAGGTCCGCCACGCCCAGGGTCACAACGGAAATACGAGGCTTCATGTTGACTCCTGCAAGGGTCCCGGCACGGCCGGCGCGGTGTCATCGAGACGCACGTCCCGTAACAAGGCCGTTGCCTTGGCGATCGCACGGGACAGGCGTGCAATCTCGTTCAGATGCTCGATCATGTCGTTGGCCAGCCGGAAGTTCGTCACGTCCTCGGGGCTGCTGAGTTGCAGCCCGGCCATGATGCTCTCGCGCGCGGTCGAGGCCATGCCTTCGAGCATCGGCTTGGCGGCCACGATGCGTGCCACGGCGTCGATATCGGGATGCGCCACGGTATTCACCGCCTGCTTCAGCTGTTCGATGACCGCGCCTGCAAAGGTCATGGCGTCGGCATTGCGCAAACGGTCGATATCGGCGCTTTGTGACAGCCGGCGCTGGCTCAGGGCCAGCATGCTGGTCGTGGCCACCTCCCGAATCGCATCCATCGTGGCGGCAATCCGCGTCAGATCCACCATCTGCCGGCTTTCGTCCTCGCCGTCGTTGCCGTCGGACAACTGGCCGATGTAGCCGATGATGGCCGTGCTCAGAGACTCCGCCGCCTGGTCCTGTCCGGCGATCGATACAACGTCCTGCGCCGTGCCGCGCATGGCGATTTCGGCGCCGCGCTCGACCAGTCCCTGCACCTGGCGGCCCAGGCTGGACAGTTCCAGCTGCACCCGCGCAATGCCCAGCGCGGGCATGTCGAGCAATGTTTCGTCCAGATAGCGCGGTACGCCGGGGTCGTGCAGTGTCTTGCGGGTCGGCGGCGCAATCCGCTCGGCGAGCCGGCCGATCGGCCCCGTGAACCAGATCAGAATCGCCGTACTGACAATGCTGAAGATGGTGTGCGCATTGGCGGCCTGGCGCGGCGTTTCGGCGGCCAGGCGTGCGGCGCCGGTCAGTTCCGGCGCGCTGGGCGACACCAGTCGTACAAGATCCGCGAACTGCGGAATGATGAAGGCGAAGAACAGGACGCCCAGGACATTGAACAGCAGGTGGACAATGCCCACCTGCGTCGCTTCGGCATTCTTGCCAATCGATGCCAGCAGGGCCGTGCCGCAGGTTCCGACGTTGGCGCCCAGAATCAGCGCGATACCGGACTCCAGCGGAATCAACCCCTGGCTGCCGAGTGCAATCACGATAGCCAGCGTGGCGGCGGAACTCTGCACGATGGCCGTGAAAATCGCGCCGATCAGGATGCCCAGCGCTGGATTGCGCATGTCCTGCATGGCCGCGATAAACGGCTCGTAGTTGCGCAACGGGCGGGTGGCATCGCCCATGAATTCGATACCGAGGAACAGCATGCCCAGGCCCAGCAACACGCCGCCGAGCTGGCGCAGCAGTTCCCGCCGGGCAAACGCATGCAGCAGAAAGCCCAGCGCCAGCAGGAATGGCGTGACCGCCGAGATATTGAAGGCGATGATCTGCGCCGTCAGCGTCGAGCCGATGTTGGCGCCCATGATCACTGGAATCGACTGCGCCAGCGTCATCAGCCCCGCCGATACAAAGCCGACCAGCAGGACCGTGGTAATCGTGGAGGAATTCAGCAGGGCGGTGAGACCCGCGCCCGCCAGTACGCCGCGCAGACGGCTCGCGGTCAGCGTGCCAAGCATCGACTGGAGCCGCGCGCCGGCAATCGCCTTGAGTCCGCTGGTCATGCACTCCAGGCCATACAGAAACAGCGCCAGCCCGCCAACCAGCAGACCGACGATTTCGAGCAGGTTCAACGAGGCACCGGGCTGCATGACGCATGACCTTTCAGGGGCGACGAGGCTGCCATTGTAAGGCGAGGCGTCGCGGATACAATGCGTTCCTTGCCCCGCCCAGCCCCGATATCCCCATGCGTTTCGCCCCTGCCTCCCGTCTTTCATGCCGCCTCGGCCTGGTCGCCCTGATCGTATCCGCCTGTGCCGGCCCAGCCTTGGCCGCGTCCGATAGCGGGCCGGATGCAATCCGGCAGGCCGTCGATACGGCCATCCGCCCCGTGATGGCCGAATACAAGGTGCCGGGCATGGCCGTGGCCGTCACCGCCGCAGGCAAGCACCGGGTGTTCAACTATGGCGTGGCATCGCGGCAGAGCGGGCAACTGGTGACCGACGACACGATTTTCGAGATCGGGTCCGTCAGCAAGACGTTTACCGCGACGTTGGCGGCTTATGCGCAGGCGCGTGGCGCGCTCTCGTTCGACGACAAGGCCGTCAAATACCTGCCGACGCTGGCCGGCAGCGCCTTCGATCGCATCAGCTTGCTGGAACTGGGCACCTACACGGCCGGCGGTCTGCCGCTGCAGGTACCGGACGAGGTCAACACCATGCCGCAGATGGTGGAATGGCTGCGGCAGTGGCAACCGGATTTTGCGCCGGGAACGCACCGGCGCTATTCGAACGTGAGCATCGGCATGTTCGGCCTCGCGGCGGCGCAGGCGCTGGATACGTCGTTCGAATCCGCGATCACGCAGCAACTGATCCCGAAGCTTGGCCTGCGGCAGACCTGGATACAGGTGCCGCGAGCGCGCATGGCCAACTATGCCTGGGGCTACAAGGACGACAAACCGGTGCGTGCCACGCCCGGCGTGTTCGACGGACAGGCCTATGGCATCAGAACCACGGCGGCGGACATGATCCGCTTTGTCGAGTTGAATATCGACGGCCAGGCGGTGGCCGACACCGCGCTGCGTCAGGCGCTGGCCGCGACGCATACCGGCTACTTCCGCGTCGGCACGATGACGCAGGGTCTGGGATGGGAGCGCTATGACTGGCCGGTGACGCTGGACGTCCTGCTGGCCGGAAACGACACGAGCATGGTGCTCGACGCCAAGGCAGCGCAGCGGATCGATCCGCCCCAGCCGGCACCGGCCGATGTGCTGATCAACAAGACCGGCTCGACCAATGGCTTTGGCGCCTACGTGGCCTACGTACCCGGCCGGCGGATCGGTATCGTCATACTGGCCAACCGCAACCTGCCGATTCCGGCCCGGGTGAAGGCCGCGTACGCGATCCTTCAGGCGCTGGACAGCGCCAGCGCGCCGGCAGCGCGGTAACCGCGGCTAAAGCGGTAAAAGCGGCATTCCCATCGGCATCACGGTGGCCGTGGCGCATCCACGGCCCGTCGCCCATCGTCCATCGCCCGTTTGAAACAGCCCTGGCCAGAAAAAAAGAACCCACCTGACGGGGGTCAGGCGGGTTTGCAGGGGGAGGTTAAACAGGACGGGTCAGGTCCTGCGATGAAGCTTAGAGTGAGGCACATTCACGCGCTGTAGGAGTTTGTCTGATTTTGTATTTCTAGCATTTTTGCCGCAACTTTTGCTGCCGAATGCAGGTAATGCATGATTGGTCAGGCCGCGCGGCATCCCACTGGCAATTTCGATGTCGACACGCTACGATGCATTCTATGCAACCAGTTGCATATTAAAAATCATCGTCACGAGGAGACCTGCATGGACGTTCAAGGCCTGATCCCCGCTGCCCAGCAAACGCTGGCGGCCTGGCACGCGCTGCTGGCGCGCAATGCGATGGAGGAACTGGATCCGCTGCTTTCCGACCGGATCGTGTTTCGCTCACCGGTGGCGCACACCGCCTATCCGGGGCGCGCCGCCATCAAGCTCGTGCTGAAGACCGTGAACACGGTATTCAAGGAATTCACTTACCACCGCGTGTTTGCCTCGACCGACGGCCGCAGCGTCGTGCTGGAGTTCAGCGCGGAGGTCGATGGCAAGGCGCTCAAGGGTATCGACATGCTGCGCTTCGACGAGGCCGGCAAGATCGAGGAATTCGAAGTGATGGTGCGGCCGATGTCCGGCCTGCAGGCACTGGGCGAAGCGATGGGCGCGAGGCTTGCCGGGCAGAAGGCCGTGCTGGCGGGCGCTGGTTGAAGCAGCCTGGCCCCGCGCGCGGGAGATCGCCCGAATAATCTAGGCGGATGTCTTGTCGTCCGGCCGTTTCAGGTCGAGCCGGACGATATGCTGCGTGGGGTCGTCCGGGCACACGGTGTCGGCAAATCCAAGCCGGTGGGCCAGCCTTCGCATCCCGACATTCGACGACAGCACATAGCCCTCGATGGCGTCGAAATCGGACAGGCGCGCGAAATCGACAAGTGTCTGCAGCAAGATCCGGCCCAGTCCGGTCGACTGCCAGCTATCGATGACGGTGATGGCGAACTCGCAGGTTTTGGGCCTGCCCGGGATGGCGACGTAGCGAGAGCCGCCGACGAGATGCCCCGTTTCGCTGTCACCGGCCACCGCTACCAGCGTGCATTCCTTGCCCGGCACCGGATGCACGACGTCATAGAGCAACCTATCGGGCAGGTCTTTCATGAAGGCCATGAAGCGCGTGTAGCGTGATCCTTCGGACAGCAGGGCAAACGATTCGAGCACGCCGTCCGTGTCATCGTCGCGGATTCTGCGCAGGACCACGTGCTGGCCATTTCGCAATGTGAGGTGGGCGGGCAATTGCGGCGCTAAGCCGGACTTCGGAGGGGAGTCGGCAGGCATGGGCGGCATCCAGGCGTGGGCGTGCTGTCATGGTAGGCAACCGCACGGGTGGCGCCAACTGCAACTTGCAGTATGCTCGCGGGGATCGATCCAACCCGGAAAGGAGCGTCCGATGACCATTATCGTGCTGGCGATCGATGGGTCCGCCCATAGCCATGCCGCCACGACCTGGGTGGCGGCCACCGGCGCGCTGGCCGCGCCGCGCGTCGTTCATCTGGTGCATGTCTCGCCCGTGCTGGGGCGCACCGGTTTCGGCACCGTCGAATTCGAGCAGGAAAACCGCGAGCAGGCGCGCGAGGCTTTCGAAGCGGCCCACCGCATTCTGGCCGGCCGTGCCGACGACATCCACGATCACTGGCTGCGCGGTGACGCCGTTGAAGGCATCGTCGGGTTTGCAGCAGAGCACGGCGCGGACCTGCTGGTAGTGGGCGCCAAAGGCGTAGGCCCGCTCAAGGCGGCGCTGACCGGGTCGGTCGTGTCGAAGGTCGTGGCGCAGTCGAGCGTGCCGACCGTCGTGATCAATTCGCCCGACGCACAGGACGCGAACGCACCGGCCTAGCTGGCGGACCTCGCTGCGGCAGCCAGTCCGCGCGTTACGCAACGGCCGTCCGCTGTGCCGAGCGTGCGGCCAGCAGCCGGTGGATCTGCGCCACGACGGCCGCGCCTTCGCCCACCGCCGACGCCACGCGCTTGGTCGATCCCGAACGTACATCGCCGATGGCGAACACGCCTTCCACGCTGGTCTGCAGCGGCCGCGCGCCAGGGCCGGCGCCGGGAATATCGGCGTCCGTCAGGACAAAGCCCTTGTCGTCGAGCAGCACACCGCAGGCACCCAGCCATGACGTATTGGGATCGGCGCCAATAAATACGAACAGATGCTGCGCGGTCATCGTCCCCTCGATGCCCCCGGCGCCGCGATAACGCACGCGCTCCAGGCAGGCGCCACCTTCCAGCGCCAACAGTTCCATGCCGGTGTGCAGCGTGACATTGGGCAGCGCCCGCACGCGTTCGATCAGATAGCGCGACATGCTGTGGTCCAGGCTGGCGCCCCGCACGAACATGTGCACGTGATCGACATGCGAGGCCAGGAACACAGCCGCCTGACCAGCCGAATTGCCGCCGCCTACCAGCAGCACCGGCCCTTTGCGGCAGAGCTTGGCCTCGATCGGCGTGGCCCAGTAGTAGACGCCGCACGATTCGAACCGGGCCAGATCGTCCACGGCGGGGCGCCGGTATTCGGCGCCGGTGGCGATGACCACGGTGCGGGCGGGAATGCGGGTATCGTCGGTCAGTTCCACCACGAGCGGCGAGGCGTCGCATTGCAGCGCCTTGACCTCACACGGAATGCCGAAGTGCGCGCCAAACTTCTGCGCCTGCACAAACGCCCGGCTGACCAGCGCCTGACCCGAGATACCCGTGGGAAATCCGAAGAAGTTTTCGATACGTGCGCTGGTGCCGGCCTGGCCGCCCGGCGCGCGGCAGTCGAGCACCGCCACCGACAATCCCTCGGACGCCGCGTAGACACCCGCGGCCAGCCCGGCGGGGCCGGCGCCCACGATGATCACGTCATAGACAAACGAAGGATCGAAGTCGGGAACCAGGCCCAGGCACGAGGCCAGCTGCCGTTCGTCGGGGTTGCGCAGTACCGTGCCGCTGGGGCAGATCACCACGGGGAAGTCGTCCGGCTGCGGTGTCAGGCGTTCGAGCAGCGCAATCGCTTCCGGATCCTGCTCGGCATCGATGACCACGCTTGGAAAAACGTTGCGGCGCAGGAAGTTCTGCAGCGCCACCAGCCTTGCATTGCCGGACGGCCCCAACAGCACGACGCCGTGGCCGCGCTCGATAACCAGCACGCGGCGAAGGATCAGCGCCCGCATGATGATTTCGCCGATATCGGCCTCGCGGATCATCAGCGCACTCAGTTCCTCGGGCCGCAGCAGCACCGCTTCCACAGGTTCGATGACCCGGGCATCGACCACGGCCGGCTTGTTCGATAGTTGCGTCACGTCGGACGTAAACTCGCCGCGCTTTGTATAGGTGTGAATCCTGTGCGCATGCCCGAGGCCGTCGCGGCCGGTGATTTCGACCTGGCCCGACAGCAGCACGAACACCCCGGGGCACAGGCTGCCGGCCCGGTACAGCATGTCGCCCCGCGCGTAATGGACCAGGCTGCCGTGGCGTAGAACCCGCGCGAGCTGTACCTCGGTCAGCACCGGAAACATCTGCGCGTGGCGCGGATGCGCCTCTACGGGAGCGTCATCGGCGGCGGCGTCAGGCAGTGCCGTGCCGAATGCGGCGGACGGATCGCCGTCCGGCGATGACTCGTGGTGCATCGTCGTCCCTCCTTGATGCGTCCGGGTGGGCAGTCATCCCGACGAATTACGAATATAGGCGACGCGGCTGCCGCCAGCGGTCCGGCGCTCGCAAGCCAGTGCGCCGCGCCCATCGCCGCCGATTGGTGAAATCCCGAAGCCGGCTGACCGGTTGTCGGATTGTCCTTGACATCTGCTGGAGCGGCGCCTTGAATACGCAAACTGAACAGTGATTAGATTAAAGGGAGGCAACGTGGAGCGAGTGCAAGAGACGCAGGCGCAGCAAAGCCCGACGCAAGAAAAGCCCGACAGCATCTGGTCAGACGGCAACTACGCGCCGGTGCAGCGGGAAATCGAGGTAAGCGGCCTGACGGTGCGCGGCGAGCTGCCGGCGGCATTGACCGGCACGCTGTTTCGCAACGGCCCGAATCCGCATTTCCCGACCCCGGCCACCCACTGGTTCGGGGGCGACGGCATGGTGCATGCGATCACCCTGGCCGATGGATCCGCCGCGTATCGCAACCGGTGGGTCCGCACGCCGAAGTGGCGTGACGAGGATCGGGCCGGTCGCGCGCTGTTCAGAACCTTTGGCGGCAAGGTGGAAGACGCCCCGGAGTGGGCTGGCGATGACCGGGGCGTGGCCAATACGAATATCGTCTGGCACGCGCGGCGTTTGCTGGCGCTGGAGGAAGCGCATCGCCCCACCGGTATGTCGCCGGGCACGCTGGAGACAGATGGCTACGCGGAATTTGGCGCCCAGCAAGGCCCGTTCACCGCGCATCCCAAAATCGATCCACGCACCGGCGAAATGGTGTTCTTCGGCTATAACGCCGAAGGCCCGCTTACCGCTGCCATGACCGCCGGCACGATCGGCCCCGACGGGCAGTTGCGCGGCTACGTAAGGTTCGAGGCGCCGTACTGCAGCATGGTCCACGACTTCATGATGACCACGCGGCATCTGATGTTTCCGGTCCTGCCGCTGACCGGCAGCCGCCAGCGGGCGGAGCATGGCCTGCCACCGTATGCGTTCGAGGCAAACCGGCCGTCGATGGTCGGGATCATGCGGCGCGACGCGCCTTCGGCCCCGCTGCGGTGGTTCACGGGTGCGCCGTGCTACGTGTTCCATGTGCTAAACGCCTGGGAAGAGGGCGACATGCTCTATGCCGACGTCATGGCCTATGACGAGGCGCCGCTGTTTCCTCGGCCCGACGGGTCGCCCGGCAATCCGGCGCGGCAACTGGCTTACCTGGCCCGCTGGACCTTCAACCTGGCGGACAGCCGCGACACGTTCACCAGCGAACGGCTGTGTGACATCGCCGGGGAGTTTCCGCGCATCGACGACCGCTTTGCGGGCCACAGGCATCGGCATGGCTGGTTCGCCGCCTCAAGGCCCGACGCGAAGCCGGAGCAAAGCACGCTGAGCGGCATCGTCCATCTCGATCAGGATGCGGGCGCCACGCGCGCCTACTGGCTGCCGCCGGGCGATGTCACGTCGGAACCCGTGTTCGCCCCGCGCGGGGCATCCGAGGGCGATGGCTGGCTGCTGGCCGTGGCATGGCGTGCCGCGTCGAATACCAGCGAACTGCTGGTGCTGGACGCCCGCCACATCGATGCAGGCCCGATCGCCACGGTGGAATTGCCGCTGCGCGTGCCGTTTGGCTTCCACGGCAACTGGGTCCAGGAGGTGTTCCAATGAGCCGGTTCCTGCGGGTTGCCTGGCCAGTCATCCTCGATACGCTCGGCGTGCTGGTCTTTGCGGTACTGATGGCGTTGAGCGTGGATGTCCGCATTGCCACGCTGGCGGGCCTGATCGTAGCGCTGGCCGTGGTGGGACGGGAGATCGTGCAGCGCCGCCGTGTGGCGGTTCTGCAGTGGATCAGCCTGGCGTCGGTCGTGGTGTCGTCGATTGCGACATGGGTGACGTCGGACCCGCGCTTCGTGATGGCCAAGCCGAGCATCCTGTTTGCCATCATCGGCATCGTCATGCTGCGCCGGGGCTGGATGAACCGTTACGTGCCGGCGGCAATCGCACCGCGCGTACAGCCGGAGATGACTTTTTTTGGCTATGCCTGGGCGGTGCTGATGGTGGTCTCCGCCGTGCTGAACGCCGTGGTGGCGATCTGGCATCCAGCCAGTTGGCCGGCGTTCATCGCCGTCTATCCGCTGGTCTCCAAGGGCGTGCTGTTCTGCGTGCAGTACGCCGTGGTAAAGGCCGCGTTGCGCAGGCGGCCGGCGGCGTCCGATAGCGACGTGCCGCTGGACAGCCAGGCGGCGTTGTAGGATGGAGGCCCCGCTTCCACGGCATTCGCCATGACTCAGGATTCCACAGCAACAGCCCGGCGGCAGCGTCCGCGCAAGCCCGCCGCCGCCGGCGTGACCAAGCCGGAAGGGCAGTGGCATCACGGCGATCTGCGCGCGTCGCTGATTGCATGGGGCCTGCATCTGCTCGACACCGAAGGCGTTGCCGCGATGAGTATGCGCACGGCCGCGCGGCTGGCGGGCGTATCGCCGGGCGCGCCGTCGCATCATTTCCAGGACCGTAATGGATTGCTGGCAGCCATTGCGGCGCAGGGATTCCGCGAACTCAGGCACTTCAAGAGCGAGCGGGCGGCGCGGCTGCCCAACGCCACGCCGGCAGACCGCCTGCGCGGCTTGCTGGTGGGCTATGCCGAGTTTGCCCACACGTATCCGGCGCGCTTTCATCTGATGTTTGGGCCGGGCGTCGAGCGACGCGGCGAATATCCGGAACTGATGCAGGCGGCCGGCGATTCGTTTTCGCGCGTGAGGGAGGCCGTGACCGCGTGTCTGGAGGACAGGGCGCCGACCCATCTGTCACAGGAGCAACTGGCCTTTGCGGTCTGGATCGCCGCCCACGGGCTGGCGACATTGACCGCCAGCAATGAGCGCGTGGCCGCGCTGTCGCGGGAGCCGCTCGACGTCGACCAGATGGCGAATGTCGTATCCGAGTTCTGCCTGCAGGCGCTGCGCGCGTGCTCGCGCGGGCAATAAAAAGGGCGCCGCGTTTTACCGCGGCGCCCGTTGGCACAGCCTTGTGCAGTCAGGCTTGCATCACTTGCGCAGATCGAAGCGGTCCAGATCCATCACCCTGGCCCAGGCGGCGACAAAGTCCTGGTAGAACTTGTCGGCGCCGTCTTCGCTGGCGTACACCTCGGCCAGGGCGCGCAGTTGCGCATTCGAGCCGAACACCAGGTCAACGCGTGAGCCAGTCCACTTGACCGCACCGGTCTTGCGATCGGCGGCTTCGAACACATCGCGCGACAGCGGCGTCCATTCCAGGCGCATATCGAGCAGGTTGCGGAAGTAGTCGTTGGTCAGCGTTTCCGGACGGTCGGTCAGCACACCGTGCGCGTCCTTGCCATGATGGACGTTGAGCACGCGCAGGCCGCCAATCAGCGCCGTCATCTCGGGCGCGGTCAGGGTCAGAAGCTGGGCCTTGTCGATCAGCATGTGCTCGGCCGGCACCCGTACCCGTGGATTGACGTAGTTGCGGAACGCGTCGGCGGTGGACTCCATCGCATCCATCGACTTCACGTCGGTCTTATCCTGCGAAGCGTCCATCCGGCCTGGCGAGAATGGCACGGTGAGCTTCTTGCCGGCTTTTTCCGCCGCCTTTTCGATAGCCGCGCCGCCCGCCAGCACGATCAGGTCGGCGAGCGAAACCTTCTTGCCGCCCGACTGTGCGTCGTTGAACGCTTTCTGGATGCCTTCCAGCGTTTCCAGCGTCTTCTTCAGCTGTTCCGGTTCGTTGATGGCCCAGTCCTTCTGCGGTGCAAGGCGGATGCGCGCACCGTTGGCGCCACCGCGCTTGTCCGAGCCCCGGAACGTCGATGCCGACGCCCACGCGGTCTTCACAAGCTCGGCGATCGACAGCCCCGATGCCAGCACCTTCTGCTTGAGCGCAGCCACGTCCTTGTCGTCGATCAGCGGATGGTCCACCGGCGGGATCGGGTCCTGCCAGAGCAGTTCCTCGGACGGCACTTCCGGTCCCAGATAGCGTGCGACCGGCCCCATGTCACGGTGGGTCAGCTTGAACCACGCCCGCGCGAAGGCATCGGCGAACTCTTGCGGATTGTCCTTGAAGCGCCGCGAGATCTTCTCGTAGATCGGGTCGACGCGCAGCGACAGATCCGTGGTCAGCATGGTCGGCTTGAGCTTCTTGGACGGATCGAACGCGTGCGGCACGGTTTCAGGTGCGTCCTTGGCCACCCACTGGTTAGCGCCCGCCGGACTCTTGGTCAGTTCGTACTCGAAGTTGAACAGGTTTTCCCAGAAGCCCTGGCCCCATTGGGTAGGCGTGCTGCTCCATGTCACTTCCAGGCCACTGGTGATCGCGTCCGCACCCTTGCCGCTACCGAACTTGTTCTGCCATCCCAGGCCCTGAAGCTCCAGCGCGGCCGCTTCCGGCTCGGGGCCGACGTTGGAGGCGGGGCCCGCGCCGTGCGTCTTGCCGAAGGTGTGACCACCGGCAATCAGTGCGACGGTTTCCTCGTCGTCCATCGCCATCCGGCCGAAGGTGTCGCGGATGTCATATGCCGCTGCCAGCGGGTCGGGATTGCCGTCCGGGCCTTCCGGATTCACATAGATCAGGCCCATTTGCACTGCACCAAGCGGATTCTCCAGGTTGCGGCCCGGGTCGGTGCGGCTGACTTCCTCGCCGTGCTTTTCCGCGTCGGCCGACAGCACGCCGCCGTCGTCCTGCCTGCCCGCCGCACCCTTGCCATAGCGGACGTCGCCGCCAAGCCAGGTTTTTTCATTGCCCCAGTAGACGTCCTGATCGGGTTCCCAGGTATCCTCGCGCCCGCCGCCAAATCCAAACGTCTTGAAGCCCATCGTTTCCAGGGCAACATTGCCGGCCAGGATCATCAGGTCCGCCCAGGAAATCTTCTGGCCATACTTCTGCTTGACCGGCCATAGCAGCCGCCGCGCCTTGTCCAGGCTGACGTTGTCCGGCCAGCTGTTGAGCGGCGCAAAACGCTGCTGGCCCCGGCCGCCGCCTCCACGGCCATCGCCGATGCGATAGGTGCCGGCGCTGTGCCAGGCCATGCGGATGAACAGCGGGCCATAGTGGCCAAAGTCCGCAGGCCACCAGTCCTGCGAGTCGGTCATGACGTCGGCCAGATCTTTTTTCAGCGCGGCGTAGTCCAGGCTCTTGAAGGCCTCGGCGTAATTGAACCCTTTTTCCAGCGGATTGGATCTGTCCGAATGCTGGCTGAGCAGGTCTAGCCGTAGCTGTTTCGGCCACCAGTCCGCATTGGTGGTGCCGCCGCCGGCGGCATGGTTGAAGGGACACTTTTCGTTAGACATGCTCTCTCCTTTGGGGGAACCAAACGGTAGTTCTAGTCTTCACGCGTCAACACTTCCACGCGGCCCTGCATAGTCAGGTCCTGTCGCACGAGAAATATAGGCGACACCCCATGTCAACAACATGAGAGGTTTGCAATCGGCGCGATAGGGCGACGCTATGACGCGTACGTCATCGCGATTCGGGTTAGCACCGACCATTTGCCGTGCGGTGCGTGACCTATAGTTCCGGTACTTCAGACAACTGCGGCGCCCTGCGCGCGGAGGTTGCAATCATGACAATGGCTACCAAGCTGGCCAGATGCCTGAGCAAGAACGAGAGCCGCTTCGAAACGGTTCGCCGGCCGGCGCAGCCCGGCGCCGGGGTGACAGCGCGGGCGCCGAGCATTCCGGCAGACCGGCTGGCCCACACCGTCCTGCTGGAGGACGAGCGCGGCTACCTGACCGCGGTCATCCCCGCCAGCCACCACCTGAAACTGGCGGAGCTACGCGAGCAGACTGGCCGCAAGCTGTCGCTCGCCCATTCGGCGGGCGTGCGCGAGGTGTTCCGAGATTGCGATATGCAGGCGCTGCCGCCAGTCGGCATGGCCTATGGCACGTTGACCTGGATCGACGAAAGCCTGCTGACGCATGACGACGTCTACTTCGAGGCCGGCGACCGCGAAGCGCTCGTGCATATGAGCACGGACGACTTCAGCCGGCTGATGGCGGATGCGCAGCGAGGACATTTTGCGCACCGGGTGATGTAGGTTCCCGCGCGCGAGCGAAGGCGGATATTGGACCTTGGCCCAATATCCGGCCGGTCGAATGCACGGCGCCGACGCTTCGCGCGCCGGCGTTTTTACGTGGTGCCGCTGCGCGTCTTGGCGGGCTTGGCGCGTGTCTTGCGATCCGGCACGAGTGAGATGGCGTGCATGCCTTCCAGCCACGACAGCGCGTCCACGTACGACAGGAAGTGCTCCAGGTAGCCGGGTGATACCTCGCGCATCAGCGACAGCGAGCGATGGACCAGATGGTTGGTGTTCAGCGGACCAGCGTTTTCCGGCACGCCCGCTTGCGACTGGCGCAACTGCCGGTCGACGCTGACGCGGGCCCAGGTGTCGCGGAAGTAGTCGGCCAACGCTGGCTCGGCAGGTTGGGCGCGGAGCGGCGTGGGGGTGGCGGGAGCAGGGGCCGCGTGGGGCGTGGGGCCGGCGACGGCGGGATGCTCGTGCCGGCCAAGGTGTTCCCTGAGTGCGGCAAGGTCGGCGAGGGCGCTGGCCGTTTGCGGCGGAGTCCCGGGTGGCGGCGTCTCGCTGGTGGCACGCGCCAGTACTTCGCCATAGTCCGCGACAAGTCCGGCCAGGCGCGCCTCAAGCAGGCGTCTTGCCTCGCCGTCGTAACCGGATGCGCGCCGCGCCAGCGCCTCGATGAAGCGGAAGCGGACCGGGTCCGCGCGGTCGGCGCCG
>DAIOET010000043.1:0-19874 GCA_036746135.1 Cupriavidus sp. | reverse complement strand
ACTTCACCGCGCTGAACAACCCGGACAACCATCCGGCGCGTTCGATGCAGGACACGTTCTATGTGGACGGCCGCGACAGCGACGACAAGCTTCTGTTGCTGCGTACCCATACCAGCCCGATGCAGGTGCGTTACGCGCGCATGCACGTGCAGAAGTACGCTGGCAAGGCCATGCCGCCGATCAAGGTTATCTGCCCTGGCCGCACCTATCGCGTGGACAGCGACGCCACCCATTCGCCGATGTTCAATCAGGTGGAAGGGTTGTGGATTGGCGAGGACGTGAGCTTCGCCGACCTGAAGGGGGTCTACACCGATTTCCTGCGCAAGTTCTTCGAGCGCGACGATATCCAGGTGCGCTTCCGCCCGTCGTACTTCCCGTTCACCGAGCCGTCGGCGGAAATCGACATGGCGTTCGGCAATGGCAAGTGGCTGGAGATTTCCGGCTCGGGTCAGGTGCACCCCAACGTGCTGCGCAACATGGGCCTGGACCCGGAGCGCTATATCGGCTTCGCGTTCGGCTCCGGCCTGGAGCGCCTGACGATGCTGCGCTATGGCATCAACGACCTGCGGCTGTTCTTCGAAGGCGATGTGCGCTTCCTGCGCCAGTTCGCCTGACCGCCGTAGTACGCCTTACGCATATCGTCCCAGACATCACAGAATACCTACCGGATCAGTAGCGCCATGCAATTCTCGGAATCCTGGCTTCGCACGTTCGCCAACCCTGAAAAGATCTCCACCGACGCGCTGTCGCACAGCCTGACCATGGCCGGGCTCGAAGTGGAAGAGGTGGGCCCGGTTGCGCCGCCGTTCAACAAGATCGTGGTGGCCAGCGTGCTGGCCACCGAACGCCATCCCAACGCCGACCGCCTGAACGTGTGCCAGGTGGACGCCGGCACCGGCGAGACGCTGCAGATCGTCTGCGGCGCGCCCAACGTGAAGCCCGGCATCAAGGTGCCGTGCGCGCTGGTGGGTGCAGTGCTGCCGCCGGCCGAAGACGGTGGCAAGCCGTTCGAAATCAAGGTGGGCAAGCTGCGTGGCGTGGATAGCTACGGCATGCTGTGCTCGGCCCGCGAACTGAAGCTGTCGGAGGACCACGGCGGCCTGATGGTGCTGCCGGACGACGCCCCGGTTGGGCAGGACATCCGCCAGTATCTGGACCTGGACGACCAGATCTTCACGATCAAGCTGACGCCGAACAAGGCTGACTGCCTGTCGATCCACGGTGTCGCCCGCGAAGTGTCGGCACTGACCGGCGCCGAGCTGACGCTGCCGGACATGTCGCCGGTTGCCGTGACGATCCAGGACAAGCTGCCGGTGAAGATTTCGGCGCCCGATCTGTGCGGCCGTTTCTCGGGCCGTATCATCCGCGGCGTCAACGCCCATGCCGCCACGCCGGCGTGGATGGTGCAGCGTCTGGAACGCTCGGGTCAGCGCAGTATCTCGGCATTGGTCGATATCTCGAACTTCGTGATGCTCGAACTGGGCCGTCCTTCCCACGTGTTCGACCTGGACAAGATCCACGGCGGGCTGGACGTGCGCTGGGGCCGCAAGGGCGAACAGCTCAAGCTGCTGAACGGCAATACCGTCGAGGTGGACGAGCAGGTCGGCGTGATTGCCGACGACAAGGAAATCGAGAGCCTGGCCGGCATCATGGGTGGTGACAGCACCGCCGTGACGCTGGATACGACGAACATCTATCTGGAAGCCGCGTTCTGGTGGCCGAATGCCATCCAGGGCCGCGCGCGCCGCTACAACTTCTCGACCGATGCCGCGCATCGTTTCGAGCGTGGAGTGGACTACGCCACCACCGTCGAGCACATCGAGCGCATCACGGCGCTGATCCTGCAAATCTGCGGCGGCCAGGCTGGTCCCGTGGACGACCAGATCGTCAACCTGCCGCAGCGTGCGCCCGTGAAGCTGCGCGTGGCACGCGCCGAGCGTGTGTTGGGTATCGAACTGTCTTCGGCGGAAATCGCCGATGTGTTCCTGCGCCTGAACCTGCCGTTCACGCGTTCGCAAGGTGCCGAAGGCGAAGTGTTCGAAGTCACGCCGCCGAGCTACCGCTTCGATATCGAGATCGAAGAAGACCTGATCGAGGAAGTGGCGCGGATCTACGGTTTCGAACGTATCGTGGCCCGTCCGCCGATCGCCGAAAGCGAGATGCGCCCGACCAACGAAGGCCGGCGCTCGCAGCACGTGGTGCGCCACGCGCTGGCTGCACGCGACTTCAACGAAGTGATCAACTTCGCGTTCGTGGAAGAGCAGTGGGAGCGCGACTTTGCCGCCAACGACAACCCGATCCGCCTGTTGAACCCGATCGCGAGCCAGCTGGCCGTGATGCGTTCCACGCTGATTGGCGGCCTGGTCGACAAGGTGCGCTACAACCTCAACCGCAAGGCCGCGCGCGTGCGGCTGTTCGAAGTGGGCCGCGTGTTCCACCGCGACCCGAGCGTTGCCGATGGCGGCCTGACCGTGGCGGGCTACCGCCAGCCGATGATGGCCGCTGGTATCGCCTACGGTCCTGCTTTTGAAGAGCAGTGGGGCGTGGCTACGCGGCAGGTGGATTTCTTCGACATCAAGGGTGATGTGGAAGCGCTGTTCCATCCGCGCACGCCGCGCTTCGAGCCGGTGGCGCATCCCGCGCTGCACCCGGGGCGTGCCGCGCGCGTGATCGTCGACGGCAAGGAAGTTGGCGTGGTGGGTGAGATTCACCCGCGCTGGTTGCAGGAATATGAGCTGACCAACGCGCCCGTGGTGTTCGAGCTGGAGCTCGATGCGCTGCGCGACGTGGGCCTGCCGGTCTACACCGAGATCTCGAAGTTCCCGGCGGCCGTGCGCGATCTGGCTGTAGTGGTCAAGCAGCAGGTGCGCGTGCAGGACATGATCGATGCCATGCGCGCGGCGCTGGACAAGGCCGGCTCGGGCCACTTTGTACAGAGCCTGGTGCTGTTCGACGAGTTCCGTCCCAAGGCGGCATCGGCGTCAATTGGCGCCGATGAGAAAAGTCTTGCCTTCCGGGTAACCTTGCAAGATACTGGGTCGACCCTCCAGGACGAGACAGTCGACAGTGCGGTGCGTTGCATGATCGATGCGCTGACGGCAGGCTTCGCGGCCCGCCTGCGCGGTTAAGCAACTATCGCAGTTGGAGCGCCCGGGCACAGCCCCCGGGCGGATCGCCAGACAGTTTCAAGAGAGCGATCAAGGATGAACGATCGAGACGCGATTTCCATGAATGCTGCAGACCTGGGTGAGGCAAGCGACCGGCACGCTGCCTCCTTCGACGATGCATCGCCGGAAGCCCGCGCTACCGAGGTGCCTACGCTGACCAAGGCCGAACTCGCAGAGATGCTGTTCGACCAGGTTGGCCTGAACAAGCGCGAATCGAAGGATATGGTCGAAGCCTTCTTCGACGTGATTCGTGAAGCCCTGGAACAGGGCGACAGCGTGAAGCTCTCGGGCTTCGGCAACTTCCAGTTGCGCGACAAGGCGCAACGCCCCGGCCGCAATCCCAAGACGGGCGAGATCATTCCGATCACCGCGCGCCGCGTGGTGACGTTCCACGCCAGCCAGAAGCTCAAGAGCCTGGTCGAGGAACGCGCCGACCTGGCCGTTCCGGGCTGACGACGCCATGCACACTGGCGCTGCGCAAATGCGCAAGCGTCAGTGGTAGCGCCGTCGTCGCGGCTGCCACCAATCTGTATCAATTTGCCACATTGGTTGGATTGCCCGAGGCGGTAGCAATCTGTATCCTGCAATGCCGCGCGCGCGTCGCGCCAACCGAGTCTTGCCCCGATGGGGCTGACATCAGCTTCTGCATCGCATGACGGACAAATCCAGCGAGCGCCTTGCGCTGCCGCCGATTCCCGCGAAACGCTACTTCACGATTGGTGAAGTCAGCGAGCTTTGCGCCGTCAAACCACACGTGCTGCGCTATTGGGAGCAGGAGTTCACGCAACTCAAGCCGGTGAAGCGCCGAGGCAATCGCCGCTACTATCAGCACCACGAAGTCCTGCTGATCCGACGCATCCGCGACCTGCTTTACGAGCAGGGCTTCACGATCAACGGCGCCCGCAATCGCCTGGACGAAGGACGCCACCACGGAGTAGGTGCCAGCGCGCCGGCCGAGGCCGTCGAAGCGAAGTCCGATGTCACGCTGGAGGCGCCCGTGCTGTCGGTCGACCTCAACACACTGCGCGGCGAACTGGTGGAAGTCCAACACCTGCTGGCCCAGCTAAAGCAGATCGCAGGACACGAATAAATTACCCGCAAACTACTAGCCATTACTGATGGCTCTGATATAATCTCGTTCTTCTTCGGGGCGTAGCGCAGCCTGGTAGCGTACCTGCATGGGGTGCAGGTGGTCGGAGGTTCAAATCCTCTCGCCCCGACCAGAAAAAAGAAGCCCGCGTAATCGTATGGTTACGCGGGCTTTGTCTTTTCTGCGTTCCTACTACTGTCTGCCGATTCTTCGTCGAAGACGACAGTCCACCATCCAAACAAAAAACCAACGACGGACTGTCCGTCAGGCAAGCATCGCTCACCCGTTCGCTATTACTGCTTGGTTCCCAGGAACACAGCGATTTGCGTGCGGCCCGTGTTCAGGCTGGCCGCGTAGAGTCGCTTCGATGCGGGGTCGAAGTAGGCGACACCTTTGAACGTCTGCGTCGAGAACAGGCAGGGTGCTGCGCCGAACGTGATCGAAAGATCGTAGGCGTTGCCGCTTGCGCGAGGCGTGGCCTTGCCGGTGGTAATGCAACCGCTCGCGCCCGTGGCCGTGAGGGAGCCGTCGGCCGCAATCGTGATCGATTGGTTCTCGACGTTGCCCAGCAGTGCGGACTGCCCCGTGTACCGGCCGGTGATGCTCGCCAGCGTCGGCGTCTTTTCGTAGTCAGCGCTATATGCGCTGGTGAACGTCAGTGTGCTGGCCGGTGAGATATACGCAAGGCTGCCGTTCAGGGTCTGTTTGGTTTGCGGGGTCGCCGAAACGCTCAGGCCCTGCACCGATGCGGTGGAAAAATTGAAGTCGCGTCCATCCGTGGACGCAAAGCTGGCCCCGTTGATCTTTCCCGTGCCCTGGATCACGCCGTCGAGGACAGTCGGCACACCGACGACCGTGTACATGACGTAGTAGGTGCCGTCGTTCAGCACGATGCCCGTGATATCCCGGTTGGCGCTGCTCTTGCCGGCCCAGATACCTTCGGCGCTGACGGCCGGGGTAGGTGCGGGCGCCGGTGGCGTAAAGGATGAATCGTCGCCGCCACCGCCGCAGCCAGCCAGAACGGCCGCGGATGCGGCAATGGCCAGGATGCTCTTGTTCTTCATTGAATCTTCCCTATTTGTCGTCGGCTGCGTTTTTGTTGTTGGTCCGGCCTGGCGTCGCGGCCGACATCGTGGTCGCCAGCCTTTCCGGCATGGGTGTGGTCCATGCCTGCCGAAGGAAAAGACGCACTCATCTGGCAGAGATGAAAAAATCCGCGACTTCAACGGCGGGTCACATTTTAAGCATTTTGCGATGCCATACGATTTACCCTTCGAGCAGGGTGTCGCCGCACACGCTCGCTCTTGATGTATCGCAAGATTTCCTTACATCTCGGACATTGTTCTGAGTTGTGGATCGCCTAGCCTTGACGGCATCTGTCGAACTCAAAAAGAAAGCCGCACGACGGTACTGCATCGTGCGGCTGCATATTTACTGATGACCTGGCGTGACGTTCTATTAATCGGATGTGGATGGATTGGGGCCTGCGTGGCCGTGGGCTGGATTGTGACCGTGGCGGTCAAACTGTTCGAGTGAGCTGCCCGATCCTTTCCTTCCTTTACTTCAGATCCTTCGCTTCCTTCGACTGCGACACCAGTACCGGATCGTTCCGATACACATCCGGGAACATCTTCTTCAGGTTGCCAATCTTCGGCAAATCGTTGAAGACGATGTACATGTCGTTGGGATTCCTGACCAGATAGTCCTGGTGATAACTCTCGGCGGCGTAGAACGGCTTGCCCGGCTCCACGCGCGTCACGATTGGCGATGCGTACGCCTTTGCTGCGCCAAGCTGGGAGATATAGGCATCGGCGATGGATTTCTGCTCCGGCGTCAGCGGGAATATCGCCGATCGGTATTGCGTGCCGTGGTCCGGACCCTGGTAATTGAGCTGGGTTGGATTATGGGCGACGGAAAAGAAAATCTGCAGGAGCTTGCCGTAGCTGATCTTCGTCGGGTCATATCGAACCTCCACGGATTCGGCGTGGCCCGTCCTGCCGGTGCCGACCTTCTCGTATTGCGCCGTATTGGCCGCGCCGCCGGCGTAACCGGATGTGACCAGCGTGACGCCGCGTACATGCTGGAACACTCCTTGCACACCCCAGAAGCAGCCGCCCGCGAACACAGCGGTTTCGGCGTGGCTGGCGCCCGCCTTTTCGTCGACAGTGGGCGCGGGAATCCGCACCGCGTCTTCGGCCGAAAGCGCGGGCACGCGCCACGTGGTGGCGACGGCCGCGAGCATGGCCAGCCCCATCATCTTGAGCGTGGTCGGGCGTGCCCAGCGTTGCAGCGTGGTCTTGGCAGTCATGGTCGTTTTCCTTTCACCGTCAGGGTAAATATGCGCAAAGTGGGGCGGGCGATCAGCCGAACGTGAAGGCGTAGGCCTGCACGCCGGGATCGAGAAATTCGATGGCGAAGGTGCGGTCGCGGATATCGCCGTCCTGCCGTACCAGTTGGTAGAGGCGCTGGTCGACAACGGTGCCGCTGCCGTCGGCCGCGACATCGGTGCCATGCGATGCGCCTGGCGCCTGTCCGTCGATCGTCACGCGGAACCGGACCGGCTTGCCGTCGCTGCCCGGACCCAGTACCAGGTGCAGGTCACGCGCGTGAAAGCGATAGACGATGCGGCCGTCCGGCTGCACCAGCGTGGCTTGTTCCTCGCCGATTTTCCATTGGCCGGCCAGGCCCCACTGGTTTAGCCTCGGTTGCGCGGGTGTGCTGTAGTCCTTCGTGGCGTCCTGCCGTGCGCCGCCCGGCGAGACGAAATTCTCGGCGCGGGCATAGCCGACGTACGTCTCCGGCGACCGCACCGCTTCAGCATCGGCCGCCATTTCCACGCCTTGCACAGTTCCGGTGGAGGCCTTGACCGTCTTGTCCATGTCGCCGTGGCCCGCTTCGGCCAGCAGTTCGCGGATCACCGCTTCGGATTTGTCGTACTCGCCCTCACCAAAATGGTGGAATCGCACGCGCCCCTGCGCATCAATGAAATAGTGGGCAGGCCAGTAGTTGTTATTGAACGCGCGCCAGATGGCGTAGTTGTTGTCGATGGCGATCGGGTATCCCACGCCCAGATCCTTGGCGGCCTTGCGCACGTTGTCGATGTTGCGCTCGAAGGCGAATTCGGGCGCGTGCACGCCGATGACCACCAGCCCCTGATCACGATACTTCTCGGCCCAGGCTTTCACGTAGGGCAGGGAGCGCAGGCAGTTGATGCACGAGTACGTCCAGAAGTCGACGAGCACCACCTTGCCGCGCAGCGCTTCCGCGGTGAGCGGAGGCGAATTGAGCCACGCCACCGCGCCGTTCAGGCCAGGGAAGGTGCCCTCCACCGGAAGCTGTGACACCGGGTTGGCCGCGCGCATCATCATCGATCCACCCGCCTCGGGCCTGGCGCTCATTGCCATCGAATTCTGGGCTTGCATCATCATGGCGCCGCCTTTGTCGGCGTTGCCATTTGTCTTGTGGCTTGCAAACGTGTCGATCAGCCGCTGTTCCAGGCCGCCAGTGGCAACCGTGGAAATCCGCGTGAGGATGCCGGTATCGAGGCCAAGCGCAATGGCGCCCACACCCAGCAGCATGGCCGCGCCGATGCCGCGTCGAACCCACTCGCCGGCACCGAGCGATCGCTTCATTGCGGTAAACACGCGTCCGCCGATCAGCAGCGCCACGGCGAGCGATGTCGCCGCGCCGGCCGCATAGGCCAACAGCAGCAGGGTGGTGCCGATGCTGGCGCCCTGCAGCGCCGCGCCCGTCAACACCAGGCCCAGGATCGGCCCCGCGCACGGCGCCCAGAGCAGACCCGTGGCAATGCCGAGCAGGAACGATGAGGTGGGGCTGGCTGGCCGTCCGTCGGCGTGCGCGAAGTTGGTCAGGCGGCTGCCCGCGTTGACCAGCGGCTGGGTCAGCCGTTCGGCCAGGCCCGGCAGCAGCAGTGTCAGGCCGAAGACGGCCAGCAGGGCGATGGCGAGCCAGCGGCCGAACTCATTGGCCTGCGCCACCCAGCCGCCACCCACGGCGGCCAGCGTGGCAACGCCCGCGAACGTGATGCCCATGCCGGCCAGCAGCGGCAGGCCGCTACGCACGAAAGGCTGATCGGCACGCGCAAAGACAAAGGGCAGTACCGGCAGGATGCAGGGGCTCAGGATCGTCAGGACCCCGCCCAGATAGGCAAGAATCAGCAGCAGCATGGCATTGGGCTCGATGGCAACGGGTCTTGGGGTGGCTCAGGCCGGCGTTGGCCGGAAGTTCATGGCCACGCCGTTCATGCAGTAGCGCAGGCCGGTGGGTTTGGGGCCGTCGTCGAACACATGGCCCAGGTGACCACCGCAGCGATGGCAATGGACGGCGGTGCGGATCATCCCGAACGACACGTCCTGGGTGGTGCCCACCGCGTTGGCCAGCGGTGCCCAGAAGCTGGGCCAGCCGGTGCGGCTGTCGAACTTGGTATTCGACGCAAACAGATCGAGCTGGCAGCCGGCGCAGGAAAAGATGCCGTGGCGATGCTCGTCGTTGAGCGGACTGCTATATGGCCGTTCGGTGCCTTCCTGGCGCAGCACGTTGTACTGGGCGGCCGTCAGCTTCTTGCGCCATTCGGCGTCGCTCATCGTGACCTCGAACGTGGCCGGGGCTTGCGAACCGGTGCCGGCGGCAGCCGGGCCGGACAGTAACCGCCAGCCGCCAACGGCGGCTACCGCCGCGGTCAGCGTGCCGCCGGACAGCAGAAAGCGTCGGGTGATGCGCATGATGGACTCCGTGCTCAACATGGGTTGATCGGATGGTAGGCAACGGGGCGTATCGGAGTCTTCGCCGAACCTTAAACAATTCGTGATAACTGGCCGGGCGGAATTCTGCACAATAGCGACACATTCCCGATTCCTGATTCCCGTCAGGCCCTGACTTCCCGGTGCAACATGGAACAACCCAAACGGATCCTGCTGGTTGAAGACGATGCTGGCATCGCCAATGTGTTGGCCATGCATCTGCGCGACGAACGCTACGAGGTCGTGCACAGCGCGGATGGCGCGGAAGGGCTGCGCCTGCTGGAGCAGGGCGGCTGGGATGCCCTGGTGCTGGATCTGATGCTGCCGGGCGTCGATGGCCTGGAGATCTGCCGCCGCGCGCGTGCCATGACGCGCTACACGCCGATCATCATCACCAGCGCGCGGTCCAGCGAAGTGCACCGCATCCTGGGCCTGGAACTTGGCGCCGACGATTATCTGGCCAAGCCGTTTTCGGTGCTGGAGCTGGTGGCGCGCGTCAAGGCGCTGCTGCGCCGCGTAGAGGCGATGGCGCGCGATGTGCGTGCCGATGCGGGCAGCCTGGAACTGGCCGGCCTGGCCATCGATCCGCTGGCGCGCCAGGCCTCCGTCGATGGCAAGCGGCTCGATCTCACGCCGCGGGAATTCGATCTGCTGTATTTCTTTGCGCGGCATCCGGACAAGGTGTTCTCGCGCATGGACCTGCTCAACGCGGTCTGGGGCTATCAGCATGAAGGCTACGAGCACACGGTGAACACGCATATCAACCGGTTGCGCACCAAGATCGAGGCCGATCCGGCGCGGCCGTTGCGCATCCTGACCGTCTGGCGGCGCGGCTACCGTTTCGTGGCGGACCCTGCGGCGGCGATGCAGGGCGACGAGGGGGCGGCATCGTGAACCTGTCGCTGACCCAGCGCCTGTCCGCCGTCTTTGCGGCGCTCCTGCTCGCGTGCTGCGGGGCGTCGGCGTGGTTGCAGGTGCGCGCCAACGCGATGCACGAGAAAGAGGTGGTTCAGAGCCTTTCGCGCGGCCTGGCCGCCTACATCGCGCGCAATGCGCTGCTGGAGGACCAGAGCGCCATTGCGCCGCAGGCGCTGCGCCAACTGTTCGGCCAGCTGATGGTGGTGAATCCAAGTGTCGAGGTTTATCTGCTCGACGACCAGGGGCACATCCGTGGCCACGATGCGCCGAGCGGTCACCTGATCCGCGATCACGTCGACCTGACGCCGGTAAAGAAGCTGATCGATGGCGGCGCGCTGCCGATACTGGGCGACGACCCGCGCAGCGCATCGGGACGCAAGGTGTTCAGCGCCGCGCCGCTTCGCCAGGGGGGCTACATCTACGTGGTGCTGATGGGTGAAACACATGACAGGCTGGCCGCGCAGGCGTCGCAGGACTCGGTCATGCGCACCACGTTGTGGTCGATGGCGCTGGTGGCTTCGCTGGGATTGATTGCCGGCCTGGTGGCGTTTGCGCTGATCACGCGGCCGCTGCGCCGGCTGACCAACGAGATCCGGCAGTTCGAGTCAGGGGGTGCGGCCGGCGAGCGGTCGCTGCCGGCGGAACCGGCGTCGCGCGACGAGACGCGCGACGAGATGGCGGCACTGCAATCGGCATTCCGGCAGATGTCCGACCGGATCGACAGCCAATGGCGCGCGCTCAAGCAGCAAGACCAGGAACGGCGCGAGATGGTGGCCAATATCTCGCACGATTTGCGCACGCCGCTGACATCGCTGCATGGGTATCTGGAAACGCTGTCGGTCAAGGCCGACAGCCTGAGCGCGGAAGAGCGCCAGCGCTACCTGGCGATTGCGCTGGCACAGAGTGCCAAGGTAGGCGGACTGGCGCAGGCGCTGTTCGAACTGGCGCGGCTGGAGCACGGCATGGTGCAGGCCGTGCCGGAAGAATTTTCAATGGTGGATCTGACGCAGGACGTGCTTGAGAAATTTGCCCTGCCTGCCGAAGCCAAGCACCTGCAGCTGCGCGCGGGTGTGCCACCGGCGCTGCCGGCCGTATCGGCTGACCTTGGCATGATCGAACGGGTGTTGACGAACCTGCTGGACAATGCGATCCGCCACACACCGGCCGGTGGCACGGTGGAAATCGACCTGGCCAGCCAGGATGGCAAGGTGGCGGTGACAGTCAGCGACACGGGGCCGGGCATTCCGCCGGCGCTGCGGGAATCGATCTTCCAGCGGCCGTTTCCGTCGGGCGGTGCGCATCGAGGGGGCGGCCTGGGCCTGCTGATCGTGCAGCGCATGCTGCAGCTCAATGGCAGTCAGGTGAAGCTCGTGGACCGGCAGGGTGGCACCACGCTGACGTTTGCGCTGCGCGCGGCGGGGCGCTAGCGGCCATCCGTGGCCCGTGATGCGTGCCATAGCGGCGGCGTACTTTTCGGCGATGTCGTTATCGGGCACACTGACCGATCGTCGTTCCATTGAATCGAATTTCCACAGAAAGGAAAGATCATGCAAACCAGCGCTCGCAACCAGTTCCAGGGTGAAGTCATCCAGGCCACGACTGGCGCCGTCAATGACGAGATCGTCATCAAGCTGGCCGGCGGCCAGCAGATCGTGGCCACGGTGACCCATGACAGCGCGACGCGCCTGGGTCTGACGCTGGGTAAGAAGGCCGTTGCGCTGGTCAAGGCGACGTCGGTCATCGTGATGGTCGATGCCGATGCCAGCAAGGTATCCGCGCGCAACGTGGTGCAGGGCAAGGTTACCGAGCTGACCAAAGGCGCTGTGAACGCCGATCTGACGATCACCGATGCCAGCGGCCTGGCGGTGTCGGCCATCATCACGAACAACAGCGTCGATCGCCTGGGTCTGGCCGTGGGCAAGGCTGCCGCGGCGATGTTCAAGGCATCGAGCGTGATCGTTGGCGTGGACGCCTGACGAGCGCTGGGCTTCCCCTCTTCCGCGGGCGGGAGAGGGGTGCCGCACCACCCGGCGCGCCACTTGGGGCGTCGCTTAGCGCAATCGCTCGCGCAACCATTCAACGAATGCCGCGACGTCGGCATGTATCTGCCGCTCCGCCGGCACCGCCATCAGGCCCCCATCGAAACCGGTGAACCCGTAAGGCGCCACCAGGGTGCCTGCATCAAGTTCGGCGCGAATCAGCCGCTGCTCGATCAGCGCCACCCCCAGCCCCGCCAGCGCCGCCTGGATGCACAGGTGTGTGTGGGGGAATGTCAGCCCGGTGTTGGGTGCAATACGGTGACCGGTCTTGGCTTCCCACTGGTCCCAGGCGCTCGATGTGAAGTCGTGCGTGATCCGCTGGCCCTTGGCCAACTTCCTTGCATTCGCTGGCGTGCAGACAGGCCCGAACGTGACCGGCGCCAGCGGTATCGCGCGCTGACGATCCGTGGCGGGATAGGACGACAGGTCCCAGGCAATCACCAAGTCGGCACCTTCGGTGCGCATCTCGCGCGCCGAGGTCATCGACAGGCGAATGCGGATGTCGGGCCGCACGCGATAGAAATCCACCAGTTCCGGCACCAGCCAGCGCATGGCGAACGTGGCGCTGCACGCCACGTGCAGCGTGGGACCGCGAGCCTGGTCCAGTACGCGGCCGTAGCCTTGTTCGAGTTGGTCGAATACGGCGCGCACTACATCGTAAAAGGCGCGGCCGTGTTCGTTGAGTCGCACGCCGGTGCCATCGCGCTCGAACAATTCAACGCCAGCGTGCTCCTGCAACTGGCGTAGCTGTCGGCTGACGGCGCCGTGGGTGCGGAACAGTTCCTCGGCGGCGCGCGTGACCGAACCCGTGCGAGCGGTCGCTTCGAACGCACGGAGCGTGGACATCGGCGGCAGGCTGCGCATCGGCATGATCTGTCTTTGTGAGAAAAGCTGACGAAGTCTGGAAAATAACTCGATATTCGGTGCAGAGGAAGCCTTCTACGATCACCTCATCGTTATTTTTCTCACAGAGGGAGTTGGCATGGCACGTATCGTGGAGGTATCGGGGCTGGAGGTTCTGGACAGCCGGGGCAATCCGACTGTCGAGGTGGAAGTGATGCTGGACGATGGCGCAAGCGGGCGTGCCATCGTGCCGTCCGGTGCGTCGACCGGCGCGCGTGAAGCGCTGGAGTTGCGCGATGGCGATCCACAACGCTTTCTTGGTAAGGGAGTGTCGCGGGCCGTGCAGGCCGTCAATACGACGTTGCACGATGCGCTGACGGGCCGCGATGCCCACGATCAGGCACAGGTCGACACGCTCATGATCGACCTCGATGGCACGGCGGACAAAAGCCGGTTGGGCGCCAACGCGCTGCTCGGGGTGTCGCTGGCTGTCGCGCGGGCCGCCGCCGCATCAAAGCGCCAGCCGCTGTTTGCCAGCCTTGGCGGTGAACGGGCCACGCTGCTGCCGTTGCCGCTGATCAACGTGATCAACGGTGGCGCCCATGCCGACAATGCGCTCGATTTCCAGGAATTCATGATTGCCCCGGTTGGGGCACCTACGTTCGCCGAGGCGGTGCGCGCCAGCGCCGAGGTCTTTCATACGCTGCGTGGCTTGCTCAAGGCGGCGGGCCACAACACCAACGTGGGGGACGAGGGTGGATTCGCGCCAGCGTTGCGCACCGCGGAGGCAGCACTGGATTTCCTGGTCGACGCAATCGGCCGCGCTGGCTATCGTGCGGGCGAAGACATTGCGCTTGCGCTGGACCCGGCGGCGAGCGAGCTATACGTCGACGGAGCATATCGATACGCGGGGGAGGGCGTCACACGCTCGCGTGCGGAACAGGTCGACTATCTGACTGGCCTGGTCGCGCGCTACCCGATCGTATCGATCGAGGACGGCATGGCCGAAGATGACGTGGCAGGCTGGCAACTGCTGACGCAGCGCCTGGGCAAACGTTGCCAACTGGTTGGCGACGATGTGTTCTGTACCCATCCCGTGCTGTTGCGCGAGGGCGTGGATCGAGGCATGGCCAATGCCATCCTGGTCAAGGCCAACCAGATCGGCACGCTCAGCGAGATGCTGGAGACCGTGAGCGTGGCGCGTGGGCACGGCTATGCCGCCGTGATGTCGCACCGCTCGGGTGAGACCGAAGATGTCACGATTGCCGACCTGGCCGTGGCGACACGCTGCGGGCAGATCAAGACCGGTTCGCTATCGCGCGCGGATCGTACGGCCAAGTACAACCGGTTGCTGCGCATCGAGCGCATGCTGGGCGCCAGCGCGGTCTATGCAGGCGGCGCGGCCCTGCGTCGCTGAACAGGCCGGCGAGCATCGAGCATCCCGCTAGAGCAGCGCAAAACGCGCCGCCTGCGGACCCACGACGGCCGGGCGGCTGACCGGATAGCGATGACGGTCGCCGCCTGCCTCGAACGACAGATAGTCCGGGGTCCAGCGCAGATTGCGCAGATACCTTGTCTCCAGGCCATCGACGACGATGGCGCCGCCGTGCACCGTGACGCTGTCGCAGGGCAGGTGCAGCAATTCGGCGTCGTCGCCGAAGTAGTGGGCTTCCAGCAGAATCGAGGCGGCTTGGTAGGCGGGCATGGTGAGCAATCGGAAGAGGCGGGGCGGGCGGACTGAATACTGTATAAACGTACAGTAGTATAGCGGCCTTGCCGCGGCCGTGCACGTATCGGATTCTCAAAATCGCTGCCCCGATCACATCTGAAAAGTCTGGCTTCGGTGGCAAGGCGGCCCGCCGAAATCCGGTATGTAGCCAGATTGGTATAACCTGAAGTGCAGGAACCTCCGATCTTCCGACGCATCTCGACATCGGAGAGACGTCTCGAAGCGGGAGGTAACGCATGGTGGAACGAGAAAGCAAGGCATGCTGGTTCGCGGCCGGAATGCTGACCGGTGCCATCACGGCCGGCTTATGTGCGCTGCTGGGCAGCCAGAGTGCGCGACGACAGCAGATGGCCGGCCAGGCCGATACCGCGCCGGACGACGATGTCAGGCCGCTGCGTTCCGTGGCGGCCTCGCACGAGACCGATGGCGGGTCGGACATGTTCGAGTACCGCGGGTTTGTTGTGCACCTGTTCTGGCAGGCACTGGGTCCCGAGCGCTATCGCGCGTGGTGCGATATCTGGGAAGCCGGTGCAGTCGTGCAGGAGGCGGGCGGACCGCCATCGACCTTCCTTAGCGCGGCGGAGGCAAGGCTCGCCGCGGGTGCGTGGGCACGCCACTGGGTGCAGAACAACGGCTAGTGTTGCGCACGCTAAGAGCAGGACTGCGCACCTGATGGCGCCACGCCATCCCGCCGACGTGGGGCGTGATTCATTGCCGCGTGCGGTGTGACAGGCCATGCCTGCGTGATACGATGACTCGCTTCATTTGGAGTCCATGATGTTTGTCTGCCAGAACCAGCCTTGCGGTGCCCATTGGTCGCTCGACGAGGTGGAGATCAGGAACGAGGGGCAGGGCCCGCTTTTTCGCTGCCCGATGTGTGGCGCGCGCAATCACCTGGAGGCCCGCAAGGGGCGGGACGGCGCGCTGCAATACCGCCAGGTCACGCACGCGGCCGCCGCGCCCGCCGAAGTGCGTCCCGCCAAGCCGGCGCCTCACCGTGGAAAACGGCACTGACTTTCTTGCGCAACAGGGGCGACGCCGATGGCGATAGCGATGTCACCTCAAGGCTGCGCGGTCTCGTACCGTTAAGACATCATGGACATTAGCGACATCTCCCACGATTCCGCCTCTAATGCAGAAGTCATTGGCTGGGCGGGCGCATCCCCTCAGGTCATTGCCCGCGTGCTCAACACCGCGTTGGCCGCTCAGGATCTTTCGGGCTTTGCCGCGCTGCTGTCTGACATCGCACGTGATCGCGGACTCAAAGGCGCACGCGGCACGCACCAGTCGATCTACGACATGCCATATGCCAGCCTGCTGCCGCGCCAGAAGCATCTGCTGGCCGATGCGTTCGATCTGTTTCTGCGCCTGGGGCTGGAATTCCGCGCGCGCGGCGAAGGTGCCAATGACGATCTGATGGACGACGGCGACGACGCGCCACCGCTGCGCGACATCGACGACGACGACGTCATCGACGAAGACTGAAACGCACGCATGGCGTCAACGGGTTCGACTCGACGAGTCACCCGTTAGCCGCGTTGATAGTCGCGTGATGTCGTACCTCGGCACGACACCCCTCGCGCGCATCGGTGGCATCAAGCGCGTCTTTGCGTGGCCGCGCGGATCACGCCCGTTCTAGCAGCCCGATCTCCCTGACCGTCACCGACAGCATCGACAGCGCTGCCGCGCCCGACACACCCGAGGCACGCTGGTCGGCCAGCATCTGCGCATAGCGGGCCAGTGCTGTTTGCCGGCTGCCGCGCCAGGATTCGATCAGCGCCTGGGCATCGTCGCTGTCCTGCGACTGCGCCAGCACGCTCGTGGTCAGCGCGCGCTTGAGCCGGCCCAGGTCTTCCAGCGTGGTCGTGCGGGCGAGCAGATCCCAGTGTGTATCGGCCGGCAGAGACAGCGCGCGCTCGCGCAGCCATCCAAAGTTCAGCTCGGTGTCGAGCGCAAAGTAGACCGCCGCCACGGCACTGAGGCTGCGCTTGCACGATGCGGCCACCTCGGCAATGTCGAGCGCGGCCGCGGCGTTGTCGCTGGCCGCCACGCGCAGCGCAAGGTCGTCGTCGACGCCCGCTTCGGTGAGCGACAGGGCCGCGTCGGCCATCGTTTGCGAGGTCTCTGGCGGCAGCAGCGCCGCGAGTTGCGGGGCCAGCCATTGCGCGGCTTCCATGAAACGGGTTGCACCCGCCTCCACGGTGCCGCCGCCGCGCAGGTAGCGCACGAACCAAAGCGTTGCACGTTCGAGCAGGCGACCCAGCGCGCCGAACATGCGCGCCTGAACGGCATCGTCCACGCGATTGTCGAGCGCATCGATGCGTTCCCATAGCGCGGTCAGCCCGAAGACATCGCGCGCCAACAGGCACGCGCGCACGATATCCGCCGGCCGGGCATCGGTTTCTTCCATCAGCCGGTGCACGAACGTCGCGCCGATGCGGTTCACCAGCATATTGGTCAGGTGCGTGGCCAGAATCTCGCGCCGCAGCGGATGCCGTTGCATGGCCGCCGCGTGCTGCTGTTGCAGCGGCTTGGGGAAATAGTCGACCAGCAGGTTCGCCACGAGCGCGTCTTCCGGTACGTCGGAGGCCAGCAGTTCGTCGTAGAGCCACATCTTGCTGTAGGCCAGCAGTACCGCGCGCTCGGGCGAGGTCAGGCCCTGGCCCAGCGATTTGCGTTCGGCGATGTCCTCCTCGGCAGGCAGGAATTCGAGCGGGCGGTTGAGGCGGCCCGCACGCTCCAGCCAGCGGATCAGGCGGCCCTCTCCATCGATCAGCGTCGGCGCCTCGCGTCCGGCCACGGACAGTGCCTGGGTCTGGTAGTAGTTGTCCTCCAACACCAGCAGGCCCACTTCGTCGGTCATCTCGGCCAGCAGCTTGTTGCGCTGCTTCTCCGTCATCTCGCCATCGGCCACCACCAGGCCAAGCAGGATCTTGATGTTGACCTCGTGGTCGGAGCAGTCGACGCCGGCCGAATTGTCGATGGCATCGGTATTGATGCGGCCGCCGTTGCGCGCGAATTCGATGCGGCCCAACTGGGTGAAGCCCAGGTTGCCGCCTTCCCCTACGACCTTGCAGCGCAACTCGTTGCCGTTCACGCGGATGGCGTCGTTGGAGCGGTCCCCGGCCTGCAGGTGTGTCTCACTGCTGGCCTTGACGTAGGTGCCGATGCCGCCGTTGTAGAGCAGATCCACCGGCGCGGTCAGGATCGCGTGCATCAACTCGTTCGGCGACAGCGTCGAAGCCTGGATATTCAGTGCGGCCTGCACCTGCGGAGATAGCGGGATGGTCTTGGCCGTGCGCGGGAATATGCCGCCGCCCGCTGAAATCAGCGCGGTGTTGTAGTCGGCCCAGCTGGAGCGGGGCAGGTCGAACAGGCGCTGCCGTTCGGCGAGACTCCTGGCGCAATCGGGGTCGGGGTCAAGGAAGATGTGGCGGTGGTCGAACGCCGCCAGCAGCTTGATATGCGGCGACAGCAACATGCCATTGCCAAACACGTCGCCCGACATGTCGCCGACGCCCACCACGGTGAAGGGCGTGCTCTGGATGTCGATGCCCATTTCGCGGAAGTGGCGTTTGACGCTTTCCCATGCGCCGCGCGCCGTAATCCCCATCTTCTTGTGGTCGTAACCGACCGAGCCACCCGATGCAAAGGCATCGTCGAGCCAGAAGCCGTACTCGGCGGAGATCGCATTGGCGTAGTCGGAGAACGTGGCCGTGCCTTTGTCGGCGGCCACCACCAGATACGGGTCGTTGTCGTCGCGCCGGACCACGTCGGGCGGCGGCACCAGTTCGCCGGACACCAGGTTGTCCGTCAGGTCCAGCAGGCCGCGCAGAAAGGTCTGGTAGCACGCCACACCCTCGGCCAGGAACGCATCGCGGTCGGTGGCGGGAGGCGGGCGCTTGACGACGAAACCGCCCTTGGAACCAACGGGCACGATGACGGTGTTCTTGACCATCTGCGCCTTCATCAGGCCCAGTACCTCGGTGCGGAAGTCTTCGCGGCGGTCGGACCAGCGCAGGCCACCGCGTGCCACGCGGCCGCCACGCAGGTGCACGCCTTCCACGCGCGGCGAATAGACCCAGATTTCGAACATCGGACGCGGCTCAGGCAGGCCCTGCACCAGCGCGGGATTGAACTTGAACGATACGAATGGCCGTGACTGGCCGTCCGCGCCACGATGGAAGTAGTTGGTGCGGACCGTGGCGTTGATGACGTTCAGGAACAGTCGCAGGATGCGGTCTTCGTCCAGGTTCGGCACCTGATCGAGCGCGGCGTCGATGTCGCTGAGCCACTTCTGGCTGCGCGCGTCTTCCGTCGCGCCCGGTGTGGCCGTTGCCGGGTCGAAGCGCGCAAGGAACAGCGACACCAGCATCGCCGCGATATTGGGGTTGGCCGTCAGCGCGCGTTCGATATAGGCATTGCTGAACGTGGAACCCACCTGGCGCAGATACTTGGCATAGGCGCGCAGGATCGTCACGTCGCGCGCAGCCAGGCCCGCGCGCAGCACCAGCCGGTTGAAGTCGTCGTTCTCGATCTCGCCGTTCCAGGCCCGCGCAAAGGCGTCTTCGAACAGCGGCTTGATTTTTTCGATATCCACGTCCACCTGCTTGCCGTCTGGGTCGGCGGCGATCTCGAGTCCGAAGTCGTGGATCCAGACTGGCTCGCAACCGTCGGGCTCGATCAGGTAGGGCCGCTCTTCGTCCACCCGGACGCCCAGATGCTCCAGCATCGGCAGGCTCGAAGACAGCGCGATGGGTTCGCCCGCGCGATAGACCTTGAAGCGGAATGCGCCTGGCAGCGCCTCGATGGGGCGGTACAGATTCATCGCCAGCTTGCTCGGATGCGCGCGCGCGTGTTCCATCAGCTCGATATCGCGCACGGCGGTGCGGGCCGCATAGTCCTCGCGGAAGCCGGCGGGGAAGGAATCGCCGTAGCGCCGTAGCAGGCGGTTGCCTTGCTCTTCGCCCCGGCTGTCGTGCAGCGCCTGTGCAAGGTCGTCCTGCCAGCGGCGCGTGGCCTGAACGATCTTCTCTTCGAGTTCGCGCGTATCGACCTCGGGCATCGTGCCGGGCTGGCCGCGCACGGTCAGCTGGATGCGCGCCAGTGGCGATTCCGAAAGCTGCGGCGAAAATTCGCAGCTCGTACCGTTGAACGATTGCACCAGCAGTTTCTGGATGCGCTGGCGCAGATCGGTGTTGTACTTGTCGCGCGGCACGAACACCAGGCACGAGATAAAGCGGTCGAAGCGGTCGCGCCGCACGAACAGCCGTGTGCGCTGATGTTCCTGCAGGCGCAGGATACCTAGCGTGATCTCGGCCAGCTCGT
>DAIOET010000042.1:0-20047 GCA_036746135.1 Cupriavidus sp. | reverse complement strand
CTGGTCAGCCGGCAGATGCTGGACGACCTGCTGCGCTACAAGCGGCTGGACGGCGTGTCCGAAGCATTGACGGAACTGGGAACAAGCCTGTTCGCGGGCGGCCGGCAACGCGAGCAGCCAGGCAAGCGTCTGGCGGACACCGGCAAGCGCACGCTGGTGATCTGGGGCGCGCAGGACCGGATCATCCCACCCGCACATGCGGAGAACGCACCGCCCGGAGCCTCGGTGACCGTGTTCGAGGACGCAGGACACATGAGCCAGTTGGAGAAGGCAGGGGAGGTGAACGGCTTGTTGAAGGGGCATCTGGCGGGTTAGTCGGGTGCCGGGGTGGCGTGTTGCGGGTTGACGCGCCACCCGCTTCGCAAACCGATGGCGCGCATCGATATCGGATGCGCGCCATATTCCGCTCCTCATCAACTTCGAGCTGCGCCGCCAGGCATGCTCACGCCGTTTCCCGAGGCGCGAGCAAATCCCCCATGCCCACCCGGTGCAGCATTTCGGCCCGCACGCGATCGAGCACGGCAAAGCCCACGTCGGCGCCATCCTGCGATGGATCGATATGCACACGGAACGGACGCTTGCCGAATGGGGCATCCACGACCTTGACGATCTCTTCCGCAACCTGCCCAGCGTCGGCATCGGGTGGCACGATGGCGCCGAATGCCTGCTGGATCTGGTCGCCAAATCCCGCATAGGGACCGTTTTCATACTCGGCCGCCCGCGCCGCATCGGCCGGCGTGCCGGTGTGCGCGAAATGGTTGGTGCCGCTGGTGAATGCGCCGGGCACGATGATCGATGTCTCGATGCCCCAGCGTGACAGCTCGCGCGCATATTGCACGGCAATGGCGTCCATCGCGGCCTTGGCGGCGAAGTAGGGCGCCAGATAGGGTGGCGTGCCGCCCGCCGAACTGCTGCTCGATACCCAGACCAGCAAGCCTTGCCCCTGCTTGCGCAGGATCGGCAGCGCGGCGCGATTCACGCGCTGTGTGCCCAGCACGTTCACGTCGTAGAGATGCGCGTACTGCTCCGGCGTGAACGCTTCCGCAGGGCCGAACACCATATGGCCGGCGTTATGGACCAGCACATCGATGCGTCCCGCTTCATCGATGACCTGCGCCACGGCGGCGTCGACCGATGGCTGCGACTGGACGTCAAGCTCCACGGTGCGCAGGTCGGCGTTGTGGGTGCGCGCGAACGCTGCCATTTCCGCCACCACCGGTGCATTGCGCCCGGAGATATTGCGCATCGACGCGTAGACCGTATGCCCGGCAGTGGCGAGTGCTTCGGCGGTGAGGCGCCCGAATCCGCTGGAGGCGCCGGTGACGAGAATAACCTTGCCCATGATTGGCTCCTTGTGCGAGACGGGTTTCAGATGATGCCGCCGTTGACGCGCAGCGTCTGGCCATTGACCCAGGCACCATCGGCGCCGGCGAAGAAAGCCACGGCGTTGGCGATGTCCTCGGGCTTGCCCAGTCGCTCCAGCGGGGCCATCTTGGCCATCCTCTCGATCAGCTCCGGCGACTTGCCGTCGAGGAACAGTTCGGTGGCGGTGGGTCCGGGGGCTACCGAATTGACGGTGATATTGCGGCCCCGCAGTTCTTTCATCAGCACGTGGGTCATCGCCTCCACGGCGGCCTTCGACGCCGAATAGACGCCGTACGTCGGCATCAGCAGCCCGACCAGGCTCGACGACAGATTGATGATGCGGCCGCCATCGCGCAGGCGGCGGGACGCTTCGCGCAGGGTGTTGAACGTCCCCTTGACGTTGATGTTCATCATGCTGTCGAACAGCGCGTCATCGCTTTCCGCCAGCGTGGCCAGCTTCATGACGCCGGCGTTGTTCACCAGCACGTCCACGCCGCCAAACGCCGACTCCGCGGCGGCAAACATGCGGGCAACGGCAGCGGCGTCGCTGACATCGGCCTGGTGCGTCAGTGCGCGGCCGCCGGCGGCTTCGATCCCGGCCGCCACGGCTTCCGCGTCGCGGGCGTTGCCGGCGTAGTTGACGACGATGGTGAATCCATCGGCAGCCAGGCGCCGGGCGATTGCGGCGCCAATACCGCGCGAGGCGCCGGTCACGATGGCAACAGGGTTCGATTGGGTGGTGGTCATGTCAGGCTCCGGTTGGTCACTTCGGGTTGGGTGAACCGCGTTGCGCCGCGGTGTGACTGAACTATGCGCGATCGCCTCGATTGGATAATCGGTCTAGAATTGCCAGCACTTGTTCTGCCAGGGAAACAATCCCGCCAGAATGAGCGCCAAACGGCACAGGGGAGGGGGAGATGGATCGATTCGACGCGATGCGGCTCTATACGCGCGTGGTGGAGCGCCGCAGCTTCACGCTGGCGGCAAACGACATGGAAGTGCCGCGTTCGACCGTGACGAAGGTGATTGCCGACCTGGAGAAGCGCCTGGGCGTACGGTTGCTGCAACGCACCACGCGAGTCGTACGGCCGACGCTGGATGGGGAGGCGTACTACCGGCGCTGCCTGCGCATCCTCGACGATATCGAGGACGCCGAAGGCGGCTTCAGCGGTGCCGAGCCGCGCGGCATGCTGCGGATCGAAGTCCAGGGCACGCTGGCCCGCCATTTCCTGATGCCCGGTTTTCCCGATTTTCTGGCGCGCTACCCGCAGCTTCAGATCACGATGAGCGAAGGCGACCGCTGGGTCGACCTGGTGCAGGAAGGCGTGGACTGCGTGCTCCGCTACGGCAAGCTGCCCGATAGCGAACTGGTGGCCCGGCAAGTGGCCATGCTTGAGCGGCTGACTTGCGCCACGCCCGGATACCTGGAGCGCTTTGGCACCCCGGCCGATCTCGAATCACTCGAAGGCCATCGGATGGTGGCCATCCGCCAGATGAGTACGGGCAATGTCACGCCGCTGGAATTCGAGGTGGGCGATGCCCTGAAATCCGTTTCGCTGCCATGCCCGCTGGCCGTGACCGGCACCGAGAGCTACCTGGCCGGCATCGAGCTGGGACTCGGCATGGCGCAGGTGCCGCGCTTTCATATCGTCGAACAACTCAAGCGCGGCTCGCTCGTGGAAATCCTGCGCGACACACCGCCGCCGTCGCAGCCGGTATCGCTGCTCTATCCACGATCCCGGCAACTGTCGCCACGTGTGCGGGCGTTTCTGGACTGGGCAACCGCGGAGTTTGCGGGAAGCAGGTTGCTGGGTTGATTTGGCAACACCGCCGCCGCGTGCCATGTCTCGCCTTGATGGCCGATTCCCTTGAATTGGAAACCTTGGCAAAACACATGAAATCCAGATACAGCGTTGATCTGGCGAGCCTGTGGCGCGATGACATGACCCTGGGTCAACTCTTCGCACAGACCCGCCAACCTGCATAGCGGCCCGGCCGCCGACGCATCAGCCCAGTTTCGCGCGCCATCCGCCCAACTGGTCCAGCGCTTCCTTCAACTCTTGTTCCAGCACCGCGACCAATTCGCCGGCTGGCATCGACCTGGCCAGCGGTGCGGCCTGACCGGCCCATTGAGCCGCGTACTCGCTGACTCCTTTGGCCTTGGCTGCCGCGTGCAGTGCCTTGCCGGCGTCGTACGTGACCGGGTAATCGGGAATGGCGGGCGCCCCGGCTGCGATGCCAAGCCTGGTGAAGTGGCTGGTGAATCCACGCGCCGCGCGGCCGGAGATTGCGCGCGTCAGCGTGGTCGGGCGCGTTTCGGCCGCCGTCAGGTTGGCGCGATAGGCGGCATCGGCCGCGGATTCATTGGTGGCGACGAACGCCGTGCCAAGCTGAGCCGCGGCGGCGCCCAGCGCCAGTGCGGCGGCGATGCCCGCGCCATCCATGATCCCGCCTGTGGCGATGACGGGCAGGCTGGTGCGTGCCGCCAGCACGCGCACCAGGGCAAACGTGCCCAGTCCCTCGTCTTCCGCTTCCGTATCGAAGGCCCCACGGTGGCCGCCGGCCTCGATGCCTTGCGCGACGATTGCATCGATGCCCGCCGCTTCAATCTGGCGGCCTTCCTGCAGCGTTGTGGCGCTGGCCAGCAGCACAATGCCGGCGGCGTGCAAGGCGTCGATCCATTCCTGCGCGGGCAGTCCGAAATGGAAACTCACCACGGCCGGCTTTTCTTCCAGCAGCATCTGGTACATCGCGTCGTCGACCACAAAGCTCTTGTAGATCTCGCGCAGGCTGCCCGGCGGCGTGGCGCCAAATTCGGCAAACGTCGAGGCCAGGTATGACAGCCAGGCGGACTCGCGTTCGGCATCCGGCTTAGCGGGCGGGTGGCAGAACAGGTTGATATTGAACGGCTTCGACGTCAGTGCGCGGGTTTCGCGGATGACCTTGCGCGCGCCTTCGGCATCCATTGCGCCAACGCCAAGCGAGCCAAGGCCGCCGGCTTCGGAGACCGCCGCGGCCATGCCAGGCGTACTGACGCCGGCCATCGGCGCCTGGATGATCGGCAGGCGAAGGCCCAGGCGGGACAGCAGATTGTGAGACGGGGTTGGACGAGCGGCGGTGTTCATGGCGGAAATCCTTGTGAAGCGGACTAGCTGCGACGCAGTTCCTGCTGGAATGCCTCGTAGGCGGAGGTGGTAAAGCCGGAGCGTTGGATCAGGAACGTATGAACCTTCCGGATGGGGACGGTTTGAAGTTCAGTCACGTCGCCCTGCATGGCCAGCAGCGAGCGCGGCACGATGGCGACGGCAGACCCTGCCGTAACCTGGGCCAGGATGGCGTGATAAGAGGGCAGTTCGATGACGTTCAGATGCCGGCGCACGTCGTCGCCGGCCTGTTCCAGCCAGTCTTCGGCACAGCGGCGGTAGGTGCAGCCGCGCGAGAATGCGGCCAGTTGGCGCAGCGTCACGTCTTCAGGACGGCGCACTTTAGGATGGGTGGCCGGCAGCACCAGCACCAGTTCCTCGGTCTTCAGGAAGGTGCCTTCCAGACCATCGCCCAGCTCGGCGACATCGATGTCGCGGGGCGTGCCGATACCAGGGTGCGCCACGATGGCGCAATCGAGCCGGCGCTCCAGCACTGCATCGGCCAGCGCCTGGGACGTACCGGTGGTCAGGTCCAGTTCCACTTCGGGCCATGTGGCATGAAAGCGGCCGAGCGGCCTGGGCAGCAAAGTGGCGGCGGTGCTCTCCATCGACCCCACACGCAGCCGGCCGCTCGGCGCATCGGCACGCATCGACTGCCGGGCTTCTTCGGCCAGCGCCAGCAACTGATCGGCATAGCCCAGCAGCCGTTGCCCGGCCGGGGTCAGGATCATCTGCTTGTTCGCGCGCTGGAACAGGGCCACGCCCAGGCTTTCTTCAAGTTGCTTGACGCGCGTGGTGACGTTGGACTGCACACGCTCCAGCGATTTGGCGGCGCGTGTGATGCTCTGCTCGCGCGCGACGGCCCGGAAAATCTCGAGTTCAGCCAGTTCCACGCTGTTCGACGACACAAGCGATGTGTCGTTCTCCATTAGAGAATGAAAGTGGAACTAGTATTGTAATTTGAGAATAAAAAGTCAAGCGTCCGGACGCCCGCGGGTCAGTCCTTGTCGGCGGTGTGACGGATCAGGTTATCGCGCAGGTCGACTACCGATTGCTGCAGGTGCGCGAACTCGGTGGTCGTCAAGCCGCATGCCTGGAGCAGGTCCGCGTCGAAGGCTTTTTCGCGCAGCTTGCGGCCGGCATCGGTCAGGCTCAGTACCACCTGCCGTTCGTCCGCCGCGTTGCGAGTGCGAATTATGTATCCCATTGTCTCGAGCTTCTTGAGCATCGGCGTGAGGGTGTTCGACTCCAGGAACAGCTTCTCGCCCAGCCCGCTGACGGTCTGCTGGTCTTCTTCCCAAAGCGCGATGATCACGATGTATTGCGTATAGGTCAGCCCAAGTTCCTGCAGGATCGGCTTGTAGGCCTTGCCGAAGGCGAGGTTGGCCGAATAGACGGCGAAGCAGAGGAAGTCGGCAAGCCGGGGAACTTCCGGGGCAGGCGTGGTTTTTCGTTTCATGGCGTCCATTGTGTCGGCGTGTATCCCGCATACATTATAGCTACATCGCGCGCGATTCAATCGGATAGTATGCATCGCATCCGATAGGAACGGATACGAATTTGGTCCATGAAGTTCCCCTCGGATCGATTTTGCAGGTCTTCCCTTCCATTCCGATTTCTTTCAGGAGTTCACAATGAATCGCTCCCACGCACTGCTGGCAGCCACGCTGGCCCTTTCGATCAATGCCGCGGCGACTGCCGCCCACGCCGCCGAGCAGGCCCCGGCGATGGAGAAATGCTATGGCGTGTCGCTGGCAGGCAAGAACGATTGTTCCGCCGGACCGGGTACCAGCTGTGCCGCGACGTCCAAAGCCGACTATCAGGGCAATGCCTGGGTGATGGTCAAGAAAGGTACCTGCACCCAGATCCAGACGCCCAAGGGCCACGGCACGCTGGAGCCGCAACAGTGAGGCCACATGCCGATTCACGGCATGACGGCGCCGGCCTGATGCAACGGCTGCTGCCGCCTTCGGCGCTGCTGCTGGTGGCACGGCTTGGTGTTGCGTCGGTGTTCTTCCTATCTGGCCGCACCAAGGTGGAAGGGCTGCTGACGATCAAGGCGTCGACCTATGCGCTGTTTGCCTCCGAATACGCGTTGCCGCTGATTTCGCCCGACCTGGCGGCGGTGCTGGCCACGTGGGCGGAGCATCTGTTCCCGGTCCTGCTCGTGCTGGGCCTGGGCACACGGATCGGCGCGGCGGCGTTGCTGGCGATGACGGCCGTGATCGAGATCTTCGTTTATCCCGATGCCTGGCCCACGCACCTGACCTGGGCAGGACTGCTGTTGCCGCTGCTGGCCTACGGCGGTGGACGCTGGTCGCTCGACGGCCTGTTGCGCCCCCGGCACCTGCATGCCCCGATTTCCAAACCTTTGACTCACTTCTGAACACGAATCATGCGATCGATTCCAATGCTCGCCGCCGCGGTGGCGCTGGCCGTCCCCGCGCTCGCGCCGGCTGCCACACCTGCTGCGCCTGCCGCGCCGCCCGGCGCGAAACATGTCGTGCTGGTGCACGACGCCTTTGTCGACGGCTCCGGCTGGCGCGTGGTGCACGACATCCTGATCCACAAGGGCTACGACGTCAGCGTCGTGCAGCTGGCCCACAACACACTCGGTGAAGACGTGACCGTCGTGCGAGAGCGCGTCAGCCTGCAGCCGGGGCCGGTGGTGCTGGTAGGCCACGGCTACGGCGGCACCGTCATCACGGAGGCCGGCGCCCGCAGCAAGGTCAAGGCGCTGGTCTACGTGGCCGGCATGGTGCCCGATGTGGGCGAAGGCGTGAACCAGCTCAACGCTTCGATGAAGCCCGCCGCCGGCAGCGTGCGGTCCACGCGCGACGGTCATCTGTATATCGACCCGGCCAAGTTCAATGCCGACTACGCCGCCGATATCAAGACCAACCGCACCGATTTCATGGCCGCTTCGCAGGTGCCGGTGGCCAGCAGCGTGTTCGCGGGCAATGTCTGGACCGCCGCGTGGCGTGACCGTCCCAGCTACGGCATCGTCGCCACCGACGACCGCATCCTGAATCCGGAGCTTCAGCGCTGGATGTACAAGCGCGCGGGCGCCAAGGTCACCGAAATCAAGGCCAGTCACGCCGTCAATGTTTCACAACCCGAAGCCGTCGCGCAGGTGATTGAAGACGCCGCGCGCAATGTGCAGTAACCCGGCGCTATCGCCAACACACCAAAGGAGTTTCACCATGACCAAGACTTCACGCGCCACGCTGGCCACCGCCGCGGCATTCGTTGCCCTGACTTCGCTTGCCTCATTCGCCGCGCCGGCACATGCGGCCGGCAACGACGAGCCGGGCCGCTGTTACGGCGTCAATTCGTGCAAGGGCACGAGCCTGTGCGCCACGGCCAGCAACGATTGCGCCGGCCTGAACGAGTGCAAGGGCAAGGGCGTGCTGGTCAAGCCTGCCTCCGTCTGCCTGAAGGAAGGCGGCACGCTGACCGAGCCGAAGTAAGACGTGATCGAGGGGGCGGATGTCCGTCCCCTCCCAGACCAATCATCGAAGCGGACGCACCATGCCAGCACTTGCCCAGCCATTCTCCGGCTACGGCCTCGGCCTGCGGAAGGAACATTATTCGGACTTCCTCGAAACCGACGTTCCGGTGGACTTTGTCGAAGTCATCTCCGAGAACTTCATGGTCGACGGCGGCCGTCCACGCCATATCCTGCGGCAGGTGCGCACGCGCTACCCCGTGGTGCTGCACGGCGTTTCGATGTCGATCGGCTCCGCCGACGGGCTGGACCACGACTATCTGCGCCGGCTGAATACCCTGGTCCACGAGGTGGAACCACTGTTCGTGTCGGATCACCTGAGCTGGTCGCGCATCGGGCAGTTCAATTCACACGACCTGCTGCCCATGCCGTACACGGAAGAGGCGCTCGATATCGTCTGCGCCAATATCGACCACGCGCAGGACACGCTAGGCCGCGCCATGCTTTTCGAAAATCCGTCGAGCTACATCGCGCTGGCGGGTGCGAGCATGACCGAGTGGGAATTCCTGGCGGCGATGTGCCAGCGCACCGGCTGCGGCCTGCTGCTGGACGTCAACAACGTCTATGTGAGCGCGACAAACCACGGGTTTGACGCCCATGCGTTCATCGACAGCGTCCCCGCTGCCCACGTGCGCCAGATTCACCTGGCCGGCCATAGCCAGGGCGCGGCGCTGCTGATCGATACCCACGACAGCGCGGTCTGCGACCCAGTGTGGCAGCTCTATGCGCGGGCGCGCGCACGACTGGGCAACGTGGCAACGATGATCGAACGCGACGGCAATATCCCGCCGTTGCCGGAACTGCTGGATGAACTGGCGATTGCCCGCGACATCGGCGCAGCGCAAGACAACCTGGGAGCGGCGGCATGAATCTGGCCTCGATGCAGCAGGATTTCCGTCTCTGGCTGACGGCGGCCGCGCCCGATGCGGCAGATCGTTTTGGCACCCAGGCGGTGCCAGGGCTGGCCGTCTACCAGAACAACTACCGGGCGCAGTTGCTGGACTGTCTTCAGGTGTCGTTTCCGCGCGTGCGCGAGTGGATGGGCGACGAAGCGTTCGTGTCCGCCGCCGCGGATCATATCGATAGCCGTCCGCCCCATGCCTTCACGCTCGACGCCTATGCCGATAATTTTGGCGACACACTGGCCCGCCTGTATCCGCACAACCCCGACCTGCACGAGCTGGCCTGGATCGAGCATGCCTTGTCATGGGCGTTCGTCGCCGCGGACGCCACGCCATTGACCGCAGCGGCGCTGGCGGACGTTGACTGGGACGCCGCACACATGGTGCTGGTGCCGTCATTCACGATCCGCACGGCTTCCACCAACGCCTTCGACATCTGGAACGCACTCGACGACGGCACGGAAGTGCCGCGTGGCGAGATCCGGGAAGCCACTGCCGGGTTGGTCGTCTGGCGTCGCCAGTTCATGTGCGTGGTCCGGCAGGTGGACGCCATCGAGCGTGACGCGCTCATGCACGTGGCCGGCAATGGCAGTTTCAGCGCGCTGTGCGCGCATCTGGTGGAGCAGCTTGGCGAAGACGAAGGCATTGCGCGCGCCGGTGCATTGCTGGCGAACTGGATCGGCAGCGATCTGCTTGCGGACATCGTCAGCGCAGCGCCCCAGTCAATCAAGGCGTACGAGAGCAATAGAGCAAAAGAGTAATGGAGTAATGGAGTCAGAGATGGCCGATATCAACACATCCCGCAGGAAATTCCTGCTTACAGGCACCGCCGGAGCCGGTCTGGTGGCAGCGTCACAGGTCTTTGCGGCCCCGGCGGACGCTGGAGCGCCGCGAACCATGCCCGTGCGCCAGGTTCGCACCGACCTGCTCGACATCGGCTATCACCAGGATGGCCCCGACAACGGCCGCCCGGTGATTCTGCTGCATGGTTTTCCGTACGACATTCATAGCTATGTCGACGTGGCGCCGCTGCTGGCCAGCCGAGGCTACCGCGTGATCGTGCCGCATCTGCGCGGCCACGGCACCACGCGGTTTCGGGATGACGCCACGCCCCGGGCCGGGCAGCAGGCCGCCATTGGTGAAGACGTGATCGCGCTGATGGACGCGCTGCATATCCCCGAGGCGGTGCTCGCCGGTTATGACTGGGGTGGACGTGCGGCCTGTGTGGTGGCAGCGATCAAGCCGTCGCGCTGCGTTGGACTGGTTTCCGTCAACAGCTACCTGATCCAGGACATCGCGCATGCAGCGTCGCCAATCGCGGCGCCGGTCGAGCACGGTCTCTGGTATCAGTATTACTTCCAGACCGAGCGTGGCCGCGCTGGGCTGCAGGCCAATCGCCGCGATATCGCACGGATTCTCTGGCGGAACAACTCGCCCACCTGGCAGTTCGATGACGCCACATTCGCGCGTGCCGCGCAGGCGTTCGACAATCCGGACTACGTTGATGTCGTGATCCATTCGTACCGGCATCGGCTCGGCCTGGCGCCGGGTTTCCCGTTGCATGAAGCCACCGAGAAGAAGCTCGCGGCGCTGCCGCCGATCACGGTACCGACGATCACGCTCGATGGCACCGCCGATGGCGTGGTACCCGCCACCGACGGCAAGGCGCAGGCGGCCCGCTTCACCGGACAGCGCAGCCATCGCCAGATTCCGGGCGTCGGCCACAACCTCCCGCAAGAAGCGCCCGAAGCATTCGCCGATGCGGTAACCGAACTCGTACGCGCGGGTAAATGGCGCACCTGAGCTTGGCAGCAGGCGCTACTGCTTTCTGGCCCAGCGGTCGAAACCCGCGCAGGCCAGCAGCAGTGCGCTGGTGACGAAGAACACGGATCGCATGCCAAAGTGCACGCCGATCTGCCCGCCAATCAGCGGCCCCACGACCTGTCCGGCGAACTGCGCCGACTGCAGATAGCCGAGCATCTTTCCCGACTGGTGCTCCTTGACTGCCTGACGTACGAGCTTGCCGATGGCCGGCAGCAGGCCCGCCAGCGTCATGCCCATCAACCCGCGCAGCACTGCAAGGGCCCACCAGTTGGTGACGAATGCCTGCGGGATCAGCACGAGCGCCGTGGCAACAAGGCAGCCAATGATGACGTTCCAGGCGCCAATGCGGTCGGCCAATGCGCCCAGGCGCGAGGCCGTCAATACACTGCCGAAGGCGGAGCTTGCCATGACGATGCCCGCAATCGTGACCAGCCGGTCATGGGGCACGCCAAGCTCGCCGATATACACCGTGATGATCGGCTCGATCGACATGTTGGACAGCAGGACCATCGTCGCCGTGATCAGCAGTGCGGCGAGCGGAATGCGTGACGCGCGCGGCTGCGACGCCGTGTCCGATTGCCTGGATGCCACTTGCTTCACGGGCCGCGTAAAGTCCTCGCGGACCACGAAGATCGTGAGCAGGGCCGCCACGGCAATCATCGCGCCACCGGCAAAGAACGTGCCGCGGATGCCGATCAGGTTCGGCAACAGACCACCGACCAGTGGGCCGACGAGGTTGCCGACCAGGGCGCCGGTCGACAGCACGCCAAGCGCCCATCCAGACCGATCGGCGGGCGCCTGGGTGCCGATCATGACCGTGGCGGCCGACGCATACCCGCCGATCAGTCCGGCCGCAAAACGCAGCGCAACCAGTTCATAAACGTTGTGGGCCAGGCCGATCATCGACATGACGATGGCCATGCCAACGGCGGCGCGCACCAGCATCGGCTTGCGTCCGAAGCGGTCTGCCAGCTTGCCCCACAGCGGCGCCGTCACGGCCGTGGCCAGGAACGTCACGCCAAATGCCACACCGGACCATTGCACGATGTCGGCCTGGGCCGTCACGCCAAGCTGCTCCACGTATAGCGGCAGAAATGGCAGCAACATGCTCAGGCTGACGAGCGTGGTGAACGAGCCGAAAGTGGCCACCGCGAGATTGCGCTGCCAGTAGGAGGCATTGCGCGCCGCGTAGCTGTGCGCGGGTGGCGCGTCGGATGAGGGCAGGGTGCTGGAGGCTTCGGACATAAGGCGCGGGAACGCTGTGATTTATAGTGGTGGCCCTCCGGTCATATTCTCCGGAACGGCGCGCCAGGTTGGCTGGGTCCCTCAAAGCTAGGGGAAAACCCGCCCCGACGCGTGGCATGCCATGTATCAACAGTTGTTCATCGCAGTAACAACGGTAGCGGTCGAAGCATCCGGACCTGACAACACCATTGACTGGGAGACATCGCCATGAAGCAGGGGGAAACGCCCGAGGGCATTCCGGCAGCCGAGCTGATCGACGCACGGATCGCCGAATATGACGACTGGCGCGGCACTACGCTTGCGCAGCTGCGCGCCATCGTGAAGGACGCGGACCCGGACGTGGTCGAGGAATGGAAGTGGAGCGTTCCGGTCTGGTCGCACGACGGCATTCTCTGCACGGGCGAGGTCTACAAGGCCGCCGTAAAGATGACGTTTCCGAAGGGTGCGTCGCTGGACGACCCGAAAGGGCTGTTCAATTCGAGCCTGGAAGGCAACGTGCGCCGCGCGATTGATTTCCGGGAAGGCGGCAAGATCGACAAGACCGCGCTGAAGGCGTTGATCCGCGCGGCCGTGGCGCTGAACCAGTCCGCCGTGAAAGCAAAGACCAAGGCCAAGGCTTGAACCTGTTTCCGATGGAGTGACGCTGCGAACGGGCCGCTGCGGCGAGTGTTGCATCGCGCAGCGTCCCGTCCAGTTTTCCGGGCGATCCTTTCATCGCACGCTCCGCCGTCACCGCCCCCAGGGTGCCGTTTCCCCGGCGCTCAGCCCGTAACGCCGCACGGCTTCGGCATGCAGCGATGCATCGATCGCATGCAACGCGCTCACGACGATGTGGTGGCGATCGATTTCGAAGAAGCGGCGCAGCGCGCTCCGCGTATCGCTGCGGCCGAACCCGTCCGTACCCAGTGCGATATAACGCGCCGACACGTAGGGCGCGATCAGTTGCGCATAGGCACGCACGTAGTCGGTGGCGGCCACCACCGGTGCGGTACCGGCGAGGCAGCGGGCCACGTGGCTCGTACCGTCGGCATTGCCGCCGAACATCTGCTGACGTTCGCATTCGCGTGCGTCGCGGGCCAACTCGGGAAAGCTCGTCACGCTCCAGATCTCGCTTGCGATGTTCCAGTCCTGCGCGAGCAGATCCGCTGCGGCGATTACCTCGCGCAGAATCGGGCCGGAGCCCAGCAGGCGCACGCGCGCGTCTCCGTCGCCCCGCACGCCAAACCGGTACATGCCGCGCACCACGTCGGCATGAGCGGACGCCGGCAACGGCGGATGGGCATAGTTTTCGTTGTTGACGGTGATGTAGTAGAACTCGTCGCGCTGATGTTCGAGCATCGCGCGTGCGCCGTGGTCGATGATGACGGCGGCCTCGCCAATGAAGGCCGGGTCGTAGGCGCGGCAATTGGGCACCGTGGCGGCCACGAGCTGGCTGCTGCCGTCCTGGTGCTGCAACCCCTCGCCCGACAGCGTGGTACGGCCGGCGGTGGCGCCGATCAGGAAGCCACGCGCGCGCTGGTCGGCAGCGGCCCAGATCATGTCGCCCACCCGCTGGAAGCCGAACATCGAATAGTAGATGTAGAACGGCAACATCGGCTCGCCGTTGACGCTGTACGACGTGGCAGCCGCCGTCCACGAAGCCAGCGCGCCTGCCTCGGTGATGCCTTCCTCCAGCAGCTGACCGTCCTGGCTTTCCTTGTAGTAGAGCATCGAGCCGGCATCTTCCGGCTCATAGAGCTGCCCCACCGGCGAATAGATGCCGATCTGGCGGAACAGGTTGGCCATGCCGAAGGTGCGCGCCTCGTCGGCCACGATCGGCACGATACGCCGGCCAATCGTGCGGTCCTTGATCAGGTTCGTGAACAGTCGAACGACGCCGGTGGTGGTCGACACCTCGCGTCCGTCCGGCGACAGCGCAAATCCGGCATAGCTGTCGAGCGCCGGCACTGGCAGGGGCTGCGTGGTATCGCTTCGGCGGGGCAGATGCCCGCCCAGTGCCGCGCGCCGCTCGCGCAGGTACACCATTTCCGGGCTGTTGTCGGCGGGCTTGTAAAACTGCATCGATTCCAGCGCGGCATCGTCGATCGGCAACTGAAACCGTTGGCGGAACGCGTGCAGTGCATCGACATCGAGCTTCTTCTGCTGATGCGCGGTCATGCGTGATTCGCCCGCATTGCCCATGCCATACCCCTTCTTGGTCTTGGCAAGAATCACGGTCGGACGGCCAGCATGATGTACAGCGGCGTGATAGGCAGCATGGAGCTTCCGCAGGTCATGGCCGCCGCGACGCAGCCCGTCGATGTCGGCCGCGCTCATGCCCGCCACCAGCGCCTTCAGTTCCGGGTCTTGATGGAAGAAGTGCGACAGGTTGTAGTCCCCGTCCTTGGCGCCAAGATTCTGGTATTCGCCGTCGACCATCGCGGCAAAGCGCTTCAGCAAGGCGTGATTGGTGTCGCGCGCAAACAGGGTGTCCCACTCGGAGCCCCAGATCACCTTGATCACGTTCCAGCCGGCACCGCTGAACAACGCTTCAAGTTCGTTGATGACCTGACCATTGCCCCGAACCGGACCGTCGAGCCGCTGGAGGTTGCAGTTGATCACGAAGGTCAGGTTATCCAGCCGCTCGCGGGCTGCCAGCGACAACGCAGCCAGCGATTCGGGTTCATCCATCTCGCCGTCGCCAAACACACCCCAGACGCGGCGCTGATCCGTCGTGGCAATGCCGCGATGCTCCAGATAGCGCAGAAACCGCGCCTGGTAGATGGCGCTGATCGGGCCGATACCCATCGACCCGGTAGGAAATTGCCAGAAATCCGGCATCAGCCACGGATGCGGATAGGAACACAGGCCGCCGCCATCCACCTCCTGACGGTAACGCGACAACTGCGCCTCCGACAGCCGGCCTTCCAGGAAGGCTCGCGCGTATACGCCCGGCGCGGAGTGCGGCTGGAAGAAAACAAGGTCGCCCTTGCGGTCCGGTGTATCGGCGCGGAAGAAATGCTGAAAGCCGACTTCGAATATTTCGGCGGCCGAGGCATAGCTGGCAAGATGCCCGCCCAGTTCGCCATAAGCCTTGTTGGCGCGAACCACCATCGCCAGCGCATTCCAGCGCAGGATGGCGGTCAGTCGCTGTTCGATGGCCAGGTCACCAGGGTAGGGCGGCTGCGCCTGCGGCGCGATCGTGTTCTGGTAGGCGGAGTACGGGTGCGCGCGCTGGTCCAGACCCAGATGGCCCGCATGCTCGCCCAATCGCTCCAGCAGATACCCGGCGCGCCCAGGCCCCGCGCTGTCCACGACGCCGCTCAGCGCGTCGATCCATTCCCGGGTTTCGAGCGGATCGATATCGCCATCGATCTGCAGTGGATTCAGTGGCTCGGCGCGTCCCATGATTCGTCTCCTGATTCGAATGCCTTCGTCGTTCAGACGATTCTAGGGCGCGGAAGACAATGGAATGTATCGGAATGCGCTGTACGGTGACGTCAGCGCGGCATGTTGTGCTGTAGATCGGATTATCTGCAGCATGAGCTTCTGGTTGTCTGGCACCGGTAAATGCGCATTGCATTTCTCGTCTCTCCTACCTATAGTTACCCGTCTGGCTAACTATTTAAGGAGATGTGACGATGAAGATCACTGTGGAAACGACGGTTGCCGCCCCGGTAGAGAAGGTGTGGCACGCCTACACCACGCCGGCCGACATCAAGCAGTGGAATGCCGCCTCCGATGACTGGCACACCACCGCCGCCACTGTCGATCTGCGCGTTGGCGGGGCATTTTCCTCGCGGATGGAGGCCAAGGATGGCAGCATGGGGTTCGACTTCGCCGGTACCTACACGAACGTTGTGAAGCACGAACGCATCGAGTATGCGTTTGGTGAGCGTGCCGCCCAGGTTACGTTCACGGAATCGCCGCAGGGCGTGACGGTCAGCGTGACGTTCGACGCGGAGACCGAGTATCCGGTCGAGCAGCAACAGCAAGGATGGCAAGCCATCCTGAACAACTTCAAGCAGTACGTCGAGAGCCGGTAATTTACGGCGGCGCCGGGCGTGGCATGCGCCCGGCGCCGCGAACTCAGGCGACGGTCCGAACCGGCAGGGCCTGCACGCCGCGAAGGTTGTTGCGGCGATGCCATGACAGCTGCGCAAGATCCACGGGCTGCAATGCCGGGAAACGCCGGAGCAGACCGGCAATCGCGCATTCCAGTTCGAGCACGGCCAGGCGAGCACCCAGGCAGTAATGAATGCCGCCACCGAATGACAATGACGGGGCGCCCTCACGCGACAAATCCAGTTGATCGGGATTGTGGAACGCGCCCGGGTCACGGTTGGCTGCGCCGAGCAGCATGAAGACAATGCTGCCGCGTGGCACGGTGACGTCGTCGAGCGTCACGTCCTCGAATGCGGTGCGTACCACCATCTGCACCGCGCCGTCATGGCGCAGGCACTCGGTCACGGCCTTCGAAACCACCGACGGATCGGACAAGCCTTCCTTCAGGCGTTGCAGTTCGCCGGGCGCACGGAACAGCGCGATCATCGCGTTGCCGATCATGTTCGAGGTCGTTTCGTGGCCCGCAACGAACAGCAGGATCACGTTCGAAATGATCTCCGCCTCGGTCAGCGTTGCGCCATCTTCCTCCACGCCGAGCAGGCTGGACACAAGGTCGTCGCCCGGTCGCGCACGCCGTTGCGCCACCACATCGCGGAAGTAGGCCTCCAGGGTCAGCGCACCTTCGTTGGCATCGGCAAGCTGGCTTTCGTTGAGCGGAGCCAGATCGAGCGCGCTGGCCAGCCGGCTGGCGGCGCCCCCGAGTTTGACGCCGTCCTCGACGGGAATATCGAGCAGCCGGCAAATGATCTCCACCGGCAACGGCAGCGCAAAATCGGCAACCAGGTCGAATTCGGTCTTGTTACCGATCCGGTCGAGCAGGCTGCGCGTGGTGGTTTCAACAATCCGCGTCAGTGCTTCAACCTGCCTGCGGTTGAACGCCTGCATCAGCAAGGCCCGCAGCCGGGTATGCGCGGGCGGATTGATCATCAGGAACGTGCGGCTCAACGCCTGGAACACCGGGTTTTGCGTGGCAGCTTCGCCGTAGCGGGCCTGCACGCTCTGGAGATAGGTCTTGCCCATGCGGCGGTCGCGCAGCAAGGCATCGATGACACTGAAACGTCCGGTGACGTACGTATTGGGACCCAGCGGCAGCAGCGGACCAGCGGCGCGGATCTGTTCGTACATCGGATAGGGATTCTCGAAGAATGCGGGAGTGGCAAAAGACTCGAATTTCATCACGGCGTTGCTTCTTGTTCTGGCGAGGTGGAGACGAATATAAAACCGGAAGCGCCGGATAACCGGCGGGTTTCGCGCCAACTTATAGCAGCGGGTCGGCTGACGATCTATCGCGTTATGTATCGCAATGTATCCGCGCTGGCAATTGGTACATCGTGTTACTGAGCGGCGTCGGCTCGGGCTGGATAGATTCCCAGACGAAACGAGCTTCGGATGTATGCCTTTGTATCGATGAGATCGGTCGATACAGGGCGATCCAAAAAGGCGCCCAGGCCGACACTTGGCGCGACGATTCGATTTTTAGACTGTGATGGTTCGTTCAAGCCCGCTCCCACTCATTGCATGGATTGGAGCCAATCAGGAGAACCATCATGTCTTATGCAGTTGCCCGAGCTTTTCCGCAATTCCCTTCAGCCGCCCGCGCCATTGCGGCCGCGTCGGCATTGGCGGCCATTGCCTTTGCCGGCCATATCCAGCCGGCCCGGGCCGCGGACGCCGCGCCGAAGACGGCTGCCGCGACGCGCGTGAACGCCGACGAAAGTATCCGCCCGTTCCACGTGCATGTGCCGCAGGCCCAGCTCGACGATCTGCGCAAGCGCATTGCCGCCACGCGCTGGCCCGACAAGGAAACCGTGACCGATGAAAGCCAGGGTATTCAGCTGGCCCGCGTGCAGGAGCTTGTCAAATATTGGGGCACCCAATATGACTGGCGCAAGGCAGAGGCGCAGCTCAATGCGCTGCCGCAGTTCGTGACGACCATTGACGGTGTCGACATCCAGTTCATCCACGTCCGTTCGCGCCATCCTGGCGCGCTGCCGATTATCCTGACCCACGGCTGGCCGGGTTCTATATTCGAATTCGTCAAGACAATCGGGCCGCTGACGGACCCGACCGCCTATGGCGGGCGTGCCGAGGATGCGTTCGATGTGGTGATTCCGTCGATTCCGGGCTACGGATTTTCCAGTAAGCCCAAGGATCTGGGCTGGGGTCCGGATCGCACTGCGCGCGCCTGGGATGTTCTGATGAAACGGCTCGGCTATACGAACTATGTATCGCAGGGTGGCGATCATGGGTCCGTTGTTTCAGACGCGCTCGCGCGGCAGGCGCCGCCGGGGCTCAAGGCGATTCACCTGAATATGCCAGCCACGGTGCCGGGCCCGCTGATGAAATCGATCCTCGCCGGCGACGCGGCGCCTTCCGAATTGACAGATCCGGAGCGCAAGGCATATCAGTCGCTGAGCAGCTTCTTCGGCCGTAACGCGGCCTACGGCGCGATGATGGTCACACGTCCGCAAACCATTGGGTATTCCCTCTCGGATTCGCCGGTTGGACTGGCTTCATTTACCTACGAGAAGATTGCGGAATGGAGCGACAGCGGCGGTGTGCCCGAGCGTGTGCTGTCCCGTGACGCCATTCTCAATGACATCACGCTGTACTGGCTCACGAATACGGGCGCATCGTCGTCCCGCTTCTACTGGGAAAACAACAACAATAATTTCAGCGCGGATGCCCAGAAGACGCGCGATATCAAGGTGCCGGTAGCCATCAGCGTGTTTCCGCATGAAATCTACCAGGCGCCGGAAAGCTGGAGCAAACAGGCTTATCCGTCGCTGTACTACTACCGTACGGTGGCCAAGGGCGGCCATTTCGCGGCGTGGGAGCAGCCGCAGCTGTTTGCGGAAGAGTTGAGGGCCGCGTTCAAATCGGTGCGTTGAGTGGTGTGGCTGCGCCGTTCCGGGTAATCCCCGAACCGCGCTTGGGCCCAGCCGGTCTGGCTGGGCCTTTTTTGCGAATGGCTAGCGGCGCTGCGCCAGCCATATTCCCAGGCCAATGCAGACCAGGCCCACGCCGTGGTACCAATGCGGGGAATCGCCCAACAGCACGGTGGAGAGCACGGCGGCAAACAGCGGCGTGAGCGTAATGAAGAAAACCGGCAGTTGCGCCCCGGCGCGTGAAATGGCCCGATCCCACGCAAAATACGCCAACAGCGACGGCACGGTACCAACGTAGAGCAGAATCCAGGCAACCTTGCCACTCCATTGCAGAGGCTGCGTCAGCATGCTGATTTCCCACGCGGCGGTGGGAATGCTTGCAATCACGCCGGCAACAATCTGCGCAAACAGCAGAACGGGAAGCGGCAGGTCAGGGCGATTCTTGCGCAGCAGCCACGTATAGAAGCTCCATGCGACAGTCGCCGCGAGCATATAGAGGTCTCCCGGCACAAATTCGAGCTGGGCCAGCCGACCGGGGTCGCCACGCATCAATACGAAAGACACGCCAAGCAGGCAGAGCAGGGCGCCCGCCACATGCCACGACCGGAATGATTCCTTGAAAAAAGTGGCGCCAATAATCAGCAGGAACAAGGGCGTGGATGCACCGATCAGCGTGACGTTGATCGGGGTGGAAGTCGTCAGCGCCAGATACTGGAATGCGTTGTAGCTGGCGATCGAAAGCACGCCCATGACCGTCAGAATGCCCATATGCCGCCGGAGCGCGGCCCGATGGCTCACGACGCCGCGCCATGCATAGGGCGCCAGTAGCAGGCCCGCGATAATCCAGCGCACCAGATTCAGGGTGATTGGCGGCACAACGCCTGCCGCCAGGCGACCGACGATGGCATTACCTGCCCAGGCAAGCGGTGGAAACGTCAAAAGAAACAGCGTGGTTGGATCGATACGGGTTGTTTTCATTGTGTAAGAGATCGCCACCGTGGCGCACAGGGAGCAAGCGCCAGGAGTCGTTGCCGGACCCAGCAATATACGTCCGAAACCAGAAAGGCT
>DAIOET010000041.1:0-21189 GCA_036746135.1 Cupriavidus sp. | reverse complement strand
GCGACGCTGGCTGCTGGCCGCGCTCGCACCGCTGACGGCATTGGCCGGACTGTGCGCCACCGTGATGCCGTGGCGCGCGCCGATTGCGCCCGTCGCGCCGCCGGTGCCGGGCTTCTACTCGGCCGCGACCATCGAGCGGGGACGCCTGGTTGCGGCCGCCGGAGATTGCGCGGTCTGCCACACGGCTCCCGGCGGCACACGCAATGCCGGCGGCCTGGGGCTGGAGACGCCTTTCGGCACGGTCTACAGCACCAATATCACGCCCGACGCCGAGACTGGCATCGGCCACTGGTCATACGCGGCGTTCGAACGCGCCATGCGCGAGGGCATCCACCGCGACGGACGCCGTCTCTATCCGGCCTTTCCGTACACCGCGTTCGCCAAGGTCAGCGATGCCGACATGCAGGCGCTCTACGCCTACCTGATGGCCGCCGATCCGGTGGTATCGCGTCCGCCCGAAACAAGGCTCGCGTTCCCGTTCAATATCCGTCCCGCGCTGGCGGGATGGAATGCGCTGTTCCATCGCAACGAGCAGTTCCAGCCCGACGCCAGCCAATCGGCGCAGTGGAATCGTGGCGCCTATCTGGCCGAAGGACTGGGCCATTGCAGCGCCTGCCATTCGCCGCGCAACGCACTCGGCGCGGAGAAAGGCGGCAAGGCTTATCTGACCGGTGGCGAAGCCGAAGGTTGGGAAGCCCCCGCGCTGACGGCGCTATCGAAATCGCCGGTGCCGTGGACCGAGGACGATCTGTTTCAGTACCTGCGCACTGGCTACGCCGCGCGCCACGGTGCCGCCGCCGGGCCTATGGCGCCGGTCGTGGAGAGTTTGCGCGAGCTGCCGGAAAGCGATGTGCGCGCGATCGCTCATTACGTGGCGTCGTACAGTGCGCCGGCGCAGACCGTCGTCCCACAGGTTGCGGAAGTCGAAGCCCGCAGCAATGCGGCGGCGCTGCGGCTGTCGGGCACCACGGACCGTCTCTATCAAAGCGCCTGCGCCGTATGTCACCAGGGCAACGCGGGCGTGCCGCAGTTTGGCGTCAAGCCATCGCTGGCGCTGAACAGCAATCTGCACAGCGCACGCCCGGACAACGTGATCCAGGCCGTGCTGCATGGCGTATCCGCACCGCCCCACGCGGGCATTGGCTACATGCCCGGCTTCGCCAGCAGCTTTGACGATGCCCAGGTCACAGAACTCGTGCATTACCTGCGCGAGCGGTTCGCACCGGACCAGCCTCGCTGGCAGGGTGTTGAAGAAGCGGTTTCCAGGATTCGAACGCAGTCCACGCATTGATGCAGTGATCCCTGCATGAGTGCCGCAACGCGGCCCATCGCACGCCAGCGCACCAGAATCACGCGGCGATGGGACGTTGGAAAGTCGATCAATACACAGAATCGATTCAAATCGATCGCAGTACGGCTGGCGCGGACCTTGCGACAAAGCAGGGCCGCCCGGCACGGCCAGATCTCGGGTAGACAAACCACGGCGGACACGCCATAAGGAGCGACAATGCAATCCCCGTATCAAGACTCTGCGGCTGCCATGCCCCCCGTGGCGGCCGCGACGCCTGATGTGTACCGCGAGGACATTCGCGGCGACCGTCTCGATCGAACCTCCCGCGGCAGCTCGGCCGCGGCGTCTCTGGAAAGCGGCATCCAGGCGGCGGGCGTCGGCAAGTTCCAGTATCGTCTCTTCGTCATCTTCGGCCTGGTGTGGCTGGCCGACGCCATGCAGGTGCTGTCGATCGGCTTCAGCGCGCCATCGATCGCCAAGACCTTTGGCATCACGGTGCCCCAGGCACTGCAAACCGGCACGTTCTTCTTCGTGGGCATGCTGATCGGCGCATTCTTCTTCGGGCGGCTGGCCGACCGCATCGGCCGTCGCCCCGTGCTGATGATGGCCGTGGTGATCGACGCGGTTTGCGGCGTGGCATCCGCGTTCGCTCCCGAACTGACCTGGCTGCTTGCCCTGCGTTTCCTGACCGGCATTGGCGTCGGCGGCACGCTGCCCGTCGACTACACGATGATGGCCGAATTCCTGCCCAGCGATCGACGCGGCCGCTGGCTCGTGCTGCTGGAATCGTTCTGGGCCATCGGCACGATCTGCCTGGCACTGCTGGCGCTTGCCGCACTGTCCTACGGCGATCAGGCCTGGCGCGTGATCTTCCTCGTCACGGGAATTCCCGCGCTGATCGGCGTCGTGCTGCGCTTCTATATTCCCGAGTCGCCGATGTTCCTGAATCGAAGCGGCAAGTCGGACGAAGCGCGCAAGGTTCTGCAGCGCGTGGCCAAAGTGAACGGCCGGAACGTGGAAATTCCCGAGCTCAAGTCCGAAGCCGTCGAACCCAAGTCCGTCTTCGCGCTGTTCTCCACGAGCTTTCGCCGCCGCAGCATCGCACTGCTGGCCGCCTGGGCACTGATCTCGATTGCCTACTACGGCGTGTTCGTCTATCTGCCGATCAAGCTCAGTGCGGAAGGCTTCGCATTTATGCGCGGGCAAGTGTTCCTGGTAGTGCTGGCGGTGGTGCAGCTTCCCGGATTCGCCTTGTCGGCCTATGGCGTGGAGCGCTGGGGCCGCAAGCCCACGCTGATCGGATTCCTGCTGCTCAGCGCCGTTGGCTGCATGCTCTATAGCCTTGGCACGGCGCCCACCGTCGTCATCGGCTCGACGCTGCTGATGAGCTTCTCGCTGCTCGGTACCTGGGGCGCGCTCTACGCATTCACCCCCGAGGTCTATCCAACCGACCTGCGCGCAACCGGCATGGGCACCGCGGGTGCCGTGGCACGATTCGGCGGCCTGTTCGCACCCGCCATCATCGCGCCGGTCATGGCCACGCATTTCACGCTCGCACTCGCGATGATTTCGACGATGCTGCTGGTCGGCGCGTTCGCCATCGGCGCGGTCAATGTGGAATCGAGGAACCGGGTGCTGGACTGATCAAGTCTGCGCAACGGCGGCGGTGGATCAAAACCACCGCCCGCAACAGGAAGCCCCGCGGCGATGCGGGGCTTTTTTCTTCTGCCGTGCCGGTTGCCGTGTGTCACGAACTGACGATTGCAACCCTTCTATATTTCGACTATATTCGAAACATGGAAACCGATAACGCACTCGAAGCGCTTGCCGCGCTTGCCCACGGCATCCGGCTGGCCGTGTTCCGCCTGCTGGTGCAGGCCGGCCCCGATGGCCTGCCGGCAGGCCGGATTGCCGAACTGATGGAGATGCCGGCCTCGTCGCTGTCGTTCCATCTCAAGGAATTGCACCGGGCCGGTCTACTGGCAAGCCGCCAGGAGGGCCGCTCCATCATCTACATGGCGCAATTCGAAACGATGCACGCCTTGTTGGGTTATCTCACCGAGAACTGCTGCGGCGGCACGCCGTGTGCGCCGGTGTCCTCCTGTTCCCCCGCCACGGAGTCCTGAACATGAAGCGCTTCCACGTCCACGTCAGCGTGGCCGACCTGTCGGCCAGCATTCGCTACTACACCGCGCTCTTTGACGCGGAACCGACGATCGTCAAGGACGACTACGCGAAGTGGGCGCTCGACGATCCGCGCGTGAACTTCGCCATCTCCCATCGCACGGAAAAGCCCGGTGTCGACCATCTGGGCATTCAGGTGGAAACGGATGCGGAACTCGCGGAAATGCAAACGCGGCTGGCCAGCGCCGACCTGCCGATGCAATCTCAGTCCGCAACGAACTGCTGCTACGCGAAGTCGGACAAGCACTGGTCGGTGGACCCGCAAGGCATCGCGTGGGAATCGTTCCGCACGCTCGGCAGCGCGCCGACCTATGGCGAATCGCGCAACCGCGACGCGGAAGCCGCTGCCTGTTGCACACCGGTTCTTCTGAGTCCCGCACCGAAATCCCCCGCGAAAGCCGCCTGCTGCACGCCGGAATCCGGCTGCTGCTGACGCCTCGCCAACCCGCCTCCCATGCCGGTGCCTCGGATGAGGAGGCCATTGCTCGCCCCAACGATCACCATGTCCGACAAAACCTTCAACGTCCTGGTGCTGTGCACCGGCAACTCCGCGCGCAGCGTCATGGCGGAAGCACTGTTCGACGTACTCGGCAAAGGACGCTTTCATGCGTATAGCGCCGGCAGCCATCCCAACGGTACCGTGAACCCGTTTGCCATCGAGCGATGCGCGTCGATTGGCTATGACACTTCGCGTCTGCGCAGCAAGAGCTGGGACGAGTTCGCCCTGCCCGATGCGCCAAAGATGGACTTCGTCATCACCGTTTGCGACCAGGCCGCGGGCGAGGTCTGCCCGATCTGGCCGGGCACGCCGATCACCGCGCACTGGGGCTTCATGGACCCCGCCGCGATTCAAGGCTCCGACGAAGAGAAACGCAAAGTGTTCGACCAGGTCTTCCGGCAGATCCTGAGTCGCGTCAGCCAGTTCGTGAACCTGCCGTTGCATGTGCTGGACCACAACGTCATCCAGCAGCAAATCCGCGCGATCGGCGCCCAGCCTGTCGAGTCCGGGGAATGAGCACGGCGCAAGGCACTGCCGGCGCCGCGCAACCGGGCGCCATCGGCTTCTTTGAGCGCTACCTGACGATCTGGGTGGCGCTTTGCATCGTCGCCGGCATCGTCCTTGGCCAATGGCTGCCCGCGATCTTTGAATCGATCGGCGCTATCGAAGTGGCGCAGGTCAACCTGCCGGTCGGGCTGCTGATCTGGGTCATGATCATTCCGATGCTGATCAAGATCGACTTCGGCGCGATGGGCCAGATTGCCGGACACTGGCGCGGCATCGGCGTGACGCTCTTCGTGAACTGGCTCGTCAAGCCGTTTTCCATGATGCTGCTGGGCTGGATCTTCGTGCGCCATCTGTTTGCGGGCTGGCTGCCGGCGGACCAGCTCGACAGCTACATGGCGGGCCTGATCCTGCTGGCGGCGGCGCCATGCACGGCGATGGTGTTCGTCTGGTCCCAGTTGTGCAAAGGCGATCCGTATTTCACGCTCTCGCAGGTGGCACTCAACGATGCAATCATGGTCGTGGCCTTCGCACCCATCGTCGGCTTGCTGCTGGGTCTGTCGTCGATCTCCGTTCCGTGGAACACGCTGATCGCATCGGTCACGCTTTACATCGTGATTCCGGTGCTGATTGCGCAGGTCATGCGCAAGGCATTGCTGGCACGCGGCGAAGCCACTTATCGGCGAGTCGTCGGCGCCCTTGGCCCCTACTCGATCGCCGCATTGCTGGCGACGCTCGTGCTGCTGTTTGGATTCCAGGGCAATACCATCGTCGAGCAACCGCTGATCATCCTGCTGCTGGCCGTGCCGATCCTGGTTCAGGTCCTGCTGAACTCCGCGCTGGCCTATCTGCTGAACCGCAAGCTCGGTGTTGCGCACTGCGTGGCAGGCCCATCCGCACTGATCGGTGCGAGCAACTTTTTCGAACTGGCCGTGGCTACCGCGATCAGCCTGTTTGGATTCCGATCAGGCGCGGCGCTCGCCACCGTCGTGGGTGTGCTGATCGAAGTGCCCGTGATGCTGTTCGTTGTTGGCGTGGTGAACCGGTCGCAGCGCTGGTACGAATCGCGTTGAGGCGATGTTGAGCCAATGGCGTGGCGACGATTACCACTGGAGCAGGCGCGGCCCGAGCAGTGCGCCGAGCGCGGTTGGCACCAGCATGCCAAGCACGTACCACACGCCCCAGAACGCGACACCCATCTCGGGGCAGTGCAGGCAGTAGGCAAGCGTTGCCACCGCGCCAGACAACAACCCACCCACCGCGCCCGTCAGTCGCAGTCGCGTAGGCGCCAGTCCGCGCAATGCCCAGAACACGGCAATGAAGACCGGCACGGACAGCATCACGATATTGAACGGGCAGACCCGCCAGGTCTGGCCTAGTACCGCTGCCGCGCGCTCGGCGGCGGGCGTCTGCGTGATGACGTGAATCGCGCCCAGCCATACGGCTGCAAACGGTACGCTAACGCCGAGCCAGGCGGCCGACGGCGCCATGCCGGGACGCGCCAGCCGCGCGGCCATCCACAAGGCACCCAGCATCAGCGAAAACGGCAGCGCCACCTTGGCCCAGAACAGCGGTGTGACGGCAACGTCGGCCAGATCGGCGCGCACATGCAGCGTGGCCGCCATCAGCAACGTTGCCAAGACAGCGCCCACGAAGACCGCGATGCCAAAACGGCGGCCAACCGCGTGCCGGTCGACCGGCGTGACGCCGGTGGCAAGCATGGATATCAGGTCGTCTGTTTTCATCGCGTTCCTCGAATCTTTGCCGCGAGCGCCTTCAGCCCGCGATGGACACCTACCTTGACCGCCGATTCCGACATGCCGGTGATCCGCGCGGTCTCGCTGACCGACAGCCCTTCCAGCTTCACGTGAACGATGGGCAGGCGCTGGCGGTCCGGCAACTGCTCAAGCAGCAGGTTCAGGTCGCGCTTTGCCTGCGCGGGCTCCAGGTCTGGCGCCGCGATCACGTCTTGTGCCGCATCGAGCGGGTCGCTCAGCGCATCGCGCCGCGCATGGGCGCGAAAGTGATCGGCCAGCTTGTACCGTGCAATCGCGTGCACCCATGCCGTCAGCGGTTGCCCGGGCAGGTAGGTGTGGCGCGCGTTGTGCACGGCGAGCAGGACTTCCTGGGTCAGATCCTCGACATCGCCCGCTTGTTGCGGCAGCCGGTTCCGAAAATAGCCGCGCAGCATTGCCGCCAGCTCGGTCAGAAATCGCCCATACGATACTTGGTCGCCCGCCAGCCCGCCGGTAAAAAGATCGAGCAGGCGAGACTCCCGCCTCTGCAGCGCATCCTGTTCGATATTTCGCTCCATCGATCGCGTTGGTTACATGTGGCCACGTTGATGTGCGCGAATTCTACGCGCTGGCGGCGCTTGTGTGTGTTGCAAGGCGCTTTGTCGACGAACGCGGACACACAGGATCGGCGCGATGCGGAAAGAAAAATTCTTCGGTCGCTGTAACCGGGCACGCCCGCACGGCGAATTTGCTGTCAGACGCACACATCGAGTGTGAATCTGATGCCCCGCCGAATCAGGCGTGGCGTGATGTTCCGTCGACCGGAAAGCTGCCGGTCCAATGCAAAGTAACGAGGAGTCGAGATGAACAAGATCGCAATCGCCGTGGTTTCCGCCGCGTTCATGATGTTGGGAACCACCACGTTCGCCCAGACCGGTGGCTCGATGGCCAAGGATTCGATGTCCAAAGACGCGATGTCCAAGGATGCGATGTCCAAGGACGGTATGGCCAAGGATGCAATGTCGAAGGACGCCATGTCGAAGGACAGCATGTCGAAGGATGGCATGCACAAGGACAAGATGGCCAAGCCGAAGTCCCACGACAAGATGGGCAAGGATGGCGACGCCATGAGCAAGTAACACTCGATTGGACAAGCACGACGGGCGCCAGCCAGCCACATCGGCGCTGCGCCCGGCTTTGCCAGGAGACCAACATGGGAATCTCGCACAACGCTGGCCACGCCCGCGTCTCCCCGCGCGCGATCCAGCCCGGCTGGGTACGCATCTCGCACTGGCTCAATGCGCTGGCTGCCGTAGTGATGATGCTGTCGGGCTGGCGCATCTACAACGCGTCGCCGGTCTTTGCCGGATTTCGTTTTCCCGCGGATATCACGCTGGGCGGTTGGCTCGGCGGCGCACTGCAATGGCATTTCGCGGCCATGTGGCTGCTGTTCTTCAACGGGTTGTTCTATCTGGCGATGAACATCGTCACGGGCCGACTCGCCCGAAAGTTCTTTCCGCTCGGACCGCGCGCCGTGCTGCACGATCTGGTTGCCGCGCTTCGTGGACGCCTGTCTCACGCCGACCTGAGCCAGTACAACGCCGTGCAGAAACTGGCCTATCTGGGGGTGGTGCTCGTGCTGCTCGTGCTGGTGCTGTCCGGTATCGCCATCTGGAAACCCGTGCAGTTTCCATTGCTGCGCCAGATGATGGGCGGCTACGACTTTGCGCGCGTGGTGCATTTCTGCGCGATGTCCTTGCTGGCGGCCTTCATCGTCGTGCATCTGGTGATGGTGGCGCTGGTGCCGCGTAGTCTGCTGACGATGATTCGCGGACGCTGACACATCTGGAGTCTGAATCGTGAAAACCAAACCCTCCGGACGAACGGCCATCGACCGCGAATCGCTGATCATCGATGTACGCCGGCAGCTCGACGCGCCGTCACGGCGACTGTTCGGCAAGCGCATCCTGACGCTCGGCGGCCTTGCCATGCTCACCGGCTGCAGCCTGAGCGACGATGCCTCGGTGGAAGCCTTCCTGTCGCGCGTGTCACGCATGAACGACAAAGTGCAGGCGTGGCTGTTCGACCCGAACCGGCTCGCGCCAACTTACACCGAAGCGGAAATCACGCGCCCATTTCCGTTCAACGCGTTCTACGGCATCGACGAAGTGACGGTGGTGAACGGCGACGATTTCCGGCTTCAGGTTGGCGGACTCGTCAGGGAAAAGAAAAGCTGGACGCTGGACGAGCTGTACGCGCTACCCCACGCCGAACAGATCACGCGACATATCTGCGTGGAAGGATGGAGCGCGATCGGGCGATGGGGCGGCACGCCGTTTGCCACGTTCCTGCAGCGGATCGGCGCCGATACCTCGGCAAAGTACATTGGCTTCCGGTGCGCCGACGATTACTACGAGAGTATCGACATGGCCACGGCACTCCATCCGCAGACCTTGCTGACATTCACGTACGACGGCGAACGCCTGCCGCCCAAGTATGGTTATCCGATGAAGCTTCGCATGCCGACCAAGCTCGGCTACAAGAATCCCAAACACATCATGGAGCTGTTCGTCACCAATACCTACCCCGGCGGCTATTGGGTAGACCAGGGATATAACTGGTTTGGGGGTTCCTGAGCGCGCCGCACAAGCTTATCGTGAGGCCCTGGCAGTCGCGGAAGTCATCATCATTGGATGACTGACTTCCCGGTCGTCGTTCGGATGCCGCCAATGACGTCGCTCCGGGGGCACAGAAAACCCGTGTCCCGATCCTGGCTAAAGCTCGATGGCGGATGGCCAGGCGAGCATCCACTGAACGGCGCTTTTGGCGCCGGTCTGTCGTGAAGCAATCCGGGCCTGCGCTGGAGGCGTGACGAATCGGCCCTTTGCACTCTTTTGCATTTTCCCGTTCGCGCTGCGCTAACGTACAAGCGTTGCCGCTCAATCGATGTCGTGAGTGCTAGTCGTCCACGCGGCAACGCAAGTGTTGTGTGGAATGCTGGGGCGCCTTGGGGTCGGTGTCCCAGCCTCTTCCTTGCGCGAATGGCGCCGTTGGTCGATGGCGCCTAGACAAGCGCCCTGTCCTTGATGAAGGACTGCCGAGAGCACGCACGGTGCTCAATCCGAAGCTTCGCAGTGGTAGCGCCGGAGCGTTTTCCTGCATTGGACTCGCTTCTCCAGTTCTTCGATCACCAGTAGTGTCGCTTCCTTGAATAGCGATCCATCCGTCAATTTCTTGGCAAAATCCCTGAGCTCCTGCAACGAGACAGGCATGCGTTCATCCGAAGTGTTCAAAGTTCCCTCTCGCACCCGCGCTTGAAAGCAGTAACGCCGCGCGATTCCGTCGTCTTGCGAAACATGCTTTGCGAATCAGTGTGGATCGCCTGGCGCTGCGCGCCTACGCCATCTCCATGAGGCGGCGGTCATAAATGAGGTTGCCGTGCGAATCCACCGTAAAAGCATGGTTGCTATGCTGAAACTCGTCGGCGTCCAACTCTCCAAAGATCGAGTCGATCAGCCAGACGGCTACCAGCAAGTCGAGGATGGCCTGATCGAACCCCTGCTTCTTGCCGGCCAACATGGCTTTGGCCAGCCCGCGCCCAAGCGTTTTCATGGACTGATCCGCCCATGCCTTGCCTTTGGTGGCGATAACCTTATGACTGGGTTTCGCGGCCCCGATCACCGACTGGGCATCGTGTGTGGTCCGTCTTTCGAAGATGTGACCACTAGCGTCGATCAGCGTTGTGCAAACCTGCATAGTGAAGCTCCAATGTCAGTAGAAGGCCTCGCGGTCGTGGCCCAAATCAGTCGTGAAACTTAGCGTGGCGGCCGTTTCACGGCTCCCTTTCTGGCTTGATTCGGTTTCAGCGAAGGGGCGACTCTGTGCACCGCCATATCGCTGACCCGTATGGCCTGAGGGCGAACGATCCGCGCCGATTGCGCCTGAGGGGTTTCGCGTAGCGCCGGTGGCTGCGCCAGGCTCAACCCCACAATCACGAGCGCCAAACCGGGCAAGTGCAACGTGCCGGCCAGTCTTATCCAGCGGGATTCCTGCGAATCCCCGCTTGCGTCGGCCCGAAAACCGCACACCAGCGCAAAGCCGAATGCCGCGACGCCGACCAGTACCCAGCACGGTGCGCTATGCATTGGCGGCGCGTGTTTGCGACGCCGCTCGTTTGGAAGGTACAAGGTCGAGATCGACGCCCCAACTATCCATTCGAATCACGCGGGACGGATACGCCTTCGAAGTCTTTGGCACTGCAATCCTCCACGCGGCAAGCAATCCATCAAAACTGACCTCGCCGTGCGCGACGAAGGAATTGTTTGGCGTGTTACGAGAGAGCGGTTTCCCGGTCAATGCATAGCGCCCTGACACACCTGGGCCATCGTTCAGCGGCGCGATCCGCGTGATTACCGCGGTCCTGCGCATCGCAGTGATCGCGCGCCTCGCCTCTTCCTTTTCGAGTGGCACCGCTTGCACGATGTCTTGCTGGGTGAGTGGCCCGTGTGCGCGCAACAACGCAAAAATGATGTCCCTGCAAGCGCTAGGTCTGTGTGAGGTCGTCATGACGCTGCACCAGTCTTCTCGGCGTCGTCCATCTGAGCCTTCAGCGCCAGCGTGCGCATGACATCTATCAGTTCCGTGCTGGGCAGGCTCGCCGCGTATCGCCGCAGCGCGGCAAGACAGCTTCGACTGGCTTCGATATCGGCGCTCGTGAGCCCTTCGTCATCCGCCAGCCGACTCCTGAGATGCCGCAACGGCGCAATGCCTGGGCACTTCGCGGGGGCGCGCATTGCGGCGATTTCGTAGACCTCGATCAGCGTGTGGATCGTTATATCCACCGAAAAGGCATGCCCCACTTCGTGGTACTGCGTTTCCAATTCGCCGTCTTCGTTCACGTCGAAGGCATCGCCGGCCTCCAGCCTGTCCAGGATGCGTTCGACAGGATTGAACAGCATGTTCAATCGCCACGGCTGCAGGCGCAGACCGGCGGCCGGCTCAATGCCTCGGGGCCGGTAAGCCTTTCGGGGTTTTCTGTTCTTGCCCATTTGCGTCACATCAGCAGGTCAGTTCGCGCAACACGTGTGGCTGCACAGTCCGGCGGTCCAGTGCGCACTCGATGCGAGCCGCGACAACATGGCTGGTCTTCCAGCACGTCACGCAGCTTTTCGCTTACGGATCGAGCCGCCAAATAACGTCCTGGAAAGCGAAGCGATCCTCATCGTCGCCGCCCAGGATCAAAACTATCACCAGCGGCATTCGACATTGCAAACGAACGAAAAGCGTCCGAGGTGAGGCAGCGGCGCGGCCTGTCTTCAATTGTTGACAATACGGCCGGAACGCTCCCCTACAGTGATTGCTTCCCGCCTTACTCGCTCACTCCATGAATCGGAACGTTCTCTTGTTGATTTTCATAGCCAGCATCGTCGCCGTCGTGCTTCTGACGCTGCTCTGCATCAAGCTCGACCGGGCTGACGATATCCAAGAGAACTTGTCCCAGCGAAGAATGGCCGCCCGCCTCCTCCTGGAAGAACGGTAGCGGCACGTGGCATGACGGATCAGCGTCGTGCATCACATCGTCGAGCCACTCCGTGGAATGTCGATCGAGAACGTTGCCCCGTTTCCGGGGAAACTCAAGACTTGTGCCTGACCGCCGTGACGCTCCGCAACCGTCCGCACAAATGCCAGACCAAGCCCGCTGCCGTCCGGGATATGGCGCATCGACGTCTTGATTCGGCTGAAGGGCTGGAATAACCGGGCCTGGTCCTCTTCGGCGATCCCCGGCCCTTGATCGATCACGTCGATCCGATAGCGCGTGGAAGTCGCGGACAATCGCACGCGCACAGACGATCCGCCATTGCTGTACTTGATCGCGTTGTTGATCAAGTTTCCAATCGCGCGTGCAAGCAGGGCCGGCTCCCCACGGACTGACGCGGATTCCATGTCCGACTCCACCCTGATTTCAATATTCCGCGCGTTGGCCAGCGGCCACAGCTCATCACTGGCATCGAATAGCACCTCCACAAGGTCGACGCTCACAAGCGCCAAACGTTGCGACTCGGCCCGCGCAAGCTGAATGAAATCGTCGGCCAGAGCCAGCGTGCGATTGGCATAGGTGCCGATGCGACGCAGGAGATCGTCCGGTTGCAGCGCGTCCCTGGTGTTCTCCTGTAGCTCGATCAGCGCGAGGATCGATGCTTGCGGCGAGCGCATGTCATGCGAGAGAAAATGCATGGTCTGTTCTCGTTGCCGCTCGGCGATCCGAATCTGGGTGATGTCGACAAGGCTGACGATCAAGCCTGCAATCTCGCCCTGCTCCGCGTGCAAGGGCGCGCCATGCAGCAGGAAGGAGCGGTCGTCGCGTGTCACCAGTTCCATCCCGGCGGTTCGGGTCAATTGCGTGTCCCGTTCTGATGCGCCGCATAGCGCATCCCAGTAAGCAATACCAGAATCCGCCCCGCCGAAAACGTGGTGCAGTACCGCCTGAATCGTCGGACGCTCCGCGTGCGCGGCGTGAAGCACCGTCGCAGTCGAACCAATACCGTGGTGCTCGCCGAACAGTGCCGGCGCCAATGCCACGCCGCAACGATTTGCCATCAGGATCGCGCCATCCTGCCGGCAAATCAGTGTTGCCTCTGGCAAGCTCTCAAGCCCGTCGGCCAGGAATCGCCGCACATCGCGGACGTGAGAACTCATGCGGTGGACCGCGCGCATGCGATCGTCCAGGCTGCTTTGCGTGCCCCGATCAGCGGGCGTCATCAGTCCGGACTCCTGCTCCAGGCTGCGCAGCTCGTCCGCCAGAAAGCGGAGCGCCGCTTCCTGACGCAGCCACAGCCAGAGCGGAAAGAACACCACGCATCCGAGTATCGCCGCGCACGGCATGATCCAGATATGCGCATAGGCGAGCAGCAGATAACTCGCTGCCACGAGCGTGCCGACGACCGCCAGGCCACCGGCCAGTGCCGCGCGAGGCGGCAGCATCAGCGAGATCCATGCAAACAGCAATACGGGCAGCAAGGTAGCGAACCAGAACTCGGTATCGCTCACCCTGACGATCGCGTTGTTCTCAAGCACCGCCTGCACCGTATTGGCCAGGATCTCCACGCCGCTCATTGCATGACCATCGCGCGAAACCGGCGTGGATAGATAGTCGCCCAATCCCGTCGCGGTGGCGCCGATCAATATCGCTTTTCCGTGGAAGAGATCAGGGCTGACCTTGCCATCCAGCACGTCGATCACGGAAACCTGCATGAAGCTGCCGGGGGGACCGACATACGGAATGCGGAGGCGGTCACGGCGTTGCCATCCACCACGCTCGGCCACTATTGCTGGCTCGACGCGCACGCTTGCTGCCGCGTCCGGACGGAACGCCTTGGCGATTTGCAGGGAGAAGTGTCGGAGGTTGCTGCCGGCATCCAGTGATCCCTCCTCCAGGAACACCTCGCGCGCCACGCCATCCGTATCGACCGATACGTTAATGTGCCCGATGTCCGCTTGCAGCGCGGCCAATGGAGAGCGCACCCTCACCTCATCTCCAGCTAGGTCGACAAATGCCGGCAGCACCACCGTTGCCCTGGCGCGTGCCAGACTGCCGGCGAATGCGGCATCATCCTCGGGGTATCGGTTATCTGGCTCGGACATGATGACATCGAGGCCAATCGCGCGCGGTCCAGCCGCCGCGATGCGGTCGACAGCCGCCGCAAGTACCGAGCGGCGCCACGGCCAGCGGCCAAGGGCCTCGATGCTCTTGTCGTCGATGGCGACGATCACAATGGCGTCACTGGCGGGGCGTCCACTTGCCCCGATCGACTCATCGTAGAAGGCCAGGTCCGCGCGCTGCAGCCATTCGAACTTCACGGCCAGTACCACCACGGTGAGTACCAACAGCGTTAGCACGGCCCATTCGATACGTGTTCTCCGGCGAAAGCCGGACCCCGTCGCAGGCGCGACCCTGGCCTTGGGAAGCGGCACTCTCCATCGCAACGACATACCCTACTCCGCGCGATCGACCCGGACCTTCTTTGGGCCTCCGCCCTCCCCACCCCCGATCGCCTGTCCCGAGCCGTCCCGCAACAGTTCGTCGAGCAGCAAACGCTGAGGCGCCGAGAACGCGGCGGCATGCAATACGCCTTGGGCGGGCAATAGCGCGACCCGAACATAGTAGACGCCCGCTTGAGGACGCGGCATCTGCATTTGATTGGTCGCCACCTGCGCGTCGAGAACCATCGAGGAGAATGCCTCATCGCGCGCAAGCTGGACGCGGTATGCGGCCGCGCTCGCCGCTGCGCCTTTTGGCCAGCTGATCCGCAATACGCTCCCGTCGTCGTCGGCTCGCGGAATAGGACCCGCGGGTTCCATCTGGAACGCGACCGCATCTGACCACGGGCCCGCTAGCTCCGCCGCATCCACGGAACGCACGCGCCACCACCAGCGCCCGGGCACAAGCGGGCGGCTCGTTTCAACTTCGGTGGTAGTCCAGCGAACGCGACCCAGCTCGAAGCCGGCATCCTGTGCCACTTCGATCTCATACCTCGATATCTTTGGAACCGTCGCCCATTCAAAATGGGCCGCATCGCCATACTGCGTATGTTCAGCGGCCGGTTCCAGTAACAAGGGTGCCGGGGGATTGATTCTGACCTGTAGCGGTGCCGTGCTTGCAAGGCCCACCAGTCCCGTGCCGGCGATGGCGGATACGGAAAGATAGACCTGGCCTTCTGGCAACTCCCCGATGGATTCCTGCAGCGCGGCGGTGCTCCCCATCCAGACAATTTCGGTCAGATCGGCGTCACGGGAAACCGTCAACAGATAGCGCACTGCGCCGGCAACAGGCGACCACGACAAACGGATGCTGTTGCCCAGCACCAATGCCGGCACCGTTTCGAGCGACGGCGCACCGAGCAGACGAACAGGTTTCGACAATACGCCGCCCAGTCCGGCGCCGACGCCGTATCCGGCATCGACTGTCGCGGCCGCGGCGGATAGCACACCCGCACCCACTGCGACGTGACCTTCCAGAACTTCACTCCGCGCGCTTGTGGCGTCGGCGCTGACGCGATAGCGGGTACCCCGCACGCCAGTGACCATCAACGGTGTACGGATCTCGAAACGGCCCACGCCTGATCCGGTGGGCGCCACGCGGGCAGCCGCCGCGCCTTTCTCCACACTGAAAACCGCGTCGATCAGCGGTGCCCGTGCGAAACTGCGCACCCGCTGCACCTGCACCACCGTTTGCGGCGGCAAGGTGATCCGGGTCCGATCGGCCAGCTCAACGGTGACCGACGCGCCCGCACCGGTCTCGATCCGGTCCGCGTCCACCAGGCGCGTGCCAACTTCGACGGGCTTGCCGGCTGCGCGCACGTCGCCGATTGTGTGAACCACCACGGCGGCACCCGCGGTCTCGGGAATCCGGCTGAACGGGATCAGGATCTTCGAACCCGGCACAAGGCGATAGGGGTCCGGCACGCGGTTGATCCGTTGGAGAACATGCCAGGATTCCGGTCTGTCCATATAGCGGGTGGCGATCGACAGAAGCGTATCGCCCGCTTCCACCGTGTAAGCCATTGCATCGCCCTGCGCCCCTGCCGGGCCGGCATGAGCCAGGCCACAGGCCAGCACACCGGCCACCACGCACGCGGCCGCCCATATCCGTCGCCGTACGGTTTCAGTTGCCATGTCCCGCACCGGTATGAAGGGGTTCCAGGCGCACACCATGAGCGTAGATCGACCTGAGTCTCACGCCGTTCTCGGCACGCAACGCCAGTTTCGTTCGCACCCGAGACATGTGCATATCCAGCGTTCGAGATCCCGCGTCGCCCGCCTTTCCCCATACGGCTTGCATGACAATCTCGCGGGATAGCAGGCAGCCCGCATTGCGAAACAGCAGCAATGCCAAATCGAACTCACGAGGAGACAGGCTCACCGGTATATCGTCAAGAGACGCCACACGTTCCATCGGATTGAGCCGATATCGGCCGCATTCGATCACGCCACCCGCGCACAGCATTCTTTCCTGCTTGCGCCGCATTAGTGCACCGGCGCGCGCCAACAGTTCTGGAATGCGAATCGGCTTGCTGATGTAGTCATCGGCACCGGCTTCCAACGCGGCCGCGATGACGTCCTGTTCGATGCGGCTGGAAATGACCATTACGCGGGGTGTTTTACCCAGCAGCGTGCGTATCCGCGCAATCACCACATCGCCGGTCATGTCTGGAAGCTCCCAATCCACCAGCAGCAGGTCGAATACCTCGTCGGGCAATCTTTCAAGAAAGGTGCGGCCATCGCGATAGTTCACGCATTCATGCCCCCAACCCACAAATGCAGCAGCGATCAACGCCGCATAACTGTCGTCGTCTTCGATCGAGACGACTCGCTTGCGATATTCCGACGGACTGTTCACGACTGCGACCTATGTTCTGCGTAGCAATGCCACCAAGGCAGATGGCCTGGCTGGGACTGCAATCCCGCCAAGCGTCAGGCATTGTCAGCGTGTCGCGGATCGCAAAATCGAACAAATGTAAAAACGCGGGTCGCCTGTTGTGTATGTGACACTGACCGGCCGGGAGTCGGCCCCTTCTTATGCATTGTTCAAGCGACTTCGGGTCTTACCGGACCACTTCCCGGTGCACGGAATGCACGGGTGAAATGCCACGGTATCTATCACGCAAATACGCCAGGTACTCCGGATAGTCGAGGTATCCATTTCCATCGAGGTCGATACTCTCGAACACCGCGCTAAGCCGCGGCGCGCGCGCGCCGACTTCAGACATCGAGAGCCGGCCATCGCTGTCCTGGTCCGCGCGGACAAAAACCTGCATAAACGGCGCTTTCCAGGGCGGCGGCGCGATGGCATCGGGATAGACCGGGCCGTGGGCCTGTGCGGTCGATGCTACGAGCATCCACAGCGCCACGCCGGAACGCCAGATGGTGCGATGTTTCACATCAGTGGCAATCTGCCTGCGACGTGCTGGCATCGGGCATCGCCAAAATATGTACCGGCAACCGCGTCCGCCGATTGCGGCGCCCCCAGGAGATACCCCTGCAGCTGATCCGCGCCGACGGCCCGCGATAAATCGAGATCCTCATCGGATTCGAGTCCTTCCATCACAACCGACGCACCCGCGGCATGAATAACGTCGACCATGCTGGCGAGGATGCGGCGGGAACGCTGAGAGGTGCGGGCACGATGCAGGAACGGCTTGGCAATCTTCACCTGACGACACTCGAAGAGATCCAGCGCCTGCATGCCAGCAAAGCCGGTGCCGAAGTCATCCAATGAAAACGTCAGCCCGGCCTCCCGCAGGCGACAGATATGCGCCTGAATCCGCAACGCTTCGGCGTCGTTGACGGTGGTGTTCTCCGTGATCTCCACCAGCACACGCCGCATCGGCACATTGTTGGCGTGCAGCACGCGCTCCAATGACGGAAAGAAGTCGTGACCCGCCAACGCGTGCAGACTGGCATTGATGGACACTGTCCCGCTGTACGCGGGGTGACGTCGAAGCAGCACCCCAACCTCCTCCACTAGCGAGAAGATCAGTTCGCACTCGAACGTGCTGCTCTCTATGTACGGGATGAACTGACTGGGCGGGATATGCCGCTTCGCGCCGACGTTCCATCGAGCCAGAACCTCCAGACCGGATAGCCTGCCCGTCGCTGCTTCGAACTGCGGCTGGTAGACGGCATAGATATCCTTCGCGCGGATGGCATTCAACACACCGGCGGTTGTCAACTTCAGAGCATTCATGTCCTGTCTTGCGTGTGCCGTCATGACCATCTTCGCCTGCCTTCTTCGTTTCCGCTGGGGGATTCCGTGCCTGGGTATCGGTCGCGCCCGTTACCTGTGGACGATCTCATTGTCGGCGCATAGGCCGGGCTGAAATCGAACAAATGCAAATACGGCGCGCACTCCGGAAACAGTCGGTGAAGCGTGGCATTCGCGAGAAAAAAGACGCCAGGCACACCCGCTGAGATGTAGCCTGGCGAAACGGGGAGACAAACCTTGCACGTGCGAGGAAACTGCACAATTCGAGTCTATCTTCCGTGTTTCGCGCGACTGCAAACAATCGCTAAGATTGCTGGCAACAACGTCAGACGTCATGCCCGACGAATGGCACTTCCCTCGCAACCTGTTCGAACATGGCAAGCAACGCCTCGCCGTCATCCGACAGATGACGGTCACGCCGTGTCAGTAGATACATCGACATGACACTGGCCTCTTTCTCGATTGGCATTGTCACGATGCCGCGCGTTTCCATATCCAGTTTGAAAGTCGGATACAGAACCGGAGCAATCAGGTCCGCCGCCTTTAGCAAAAGAATCGTCGCCGAGAGCGACTGGCAACGGGAGACCCTGGCAGGCGCATGCAATTCAGCGGAATCGAAATAGTGCGTGAACGTCCGGTCGGCATCGTCACCGGTCTCACAAGGCAGCAGCCATTCCTCGTCAATCACCGCCTCGACACTGCGCGCCTGGATCTTGGGATGGGACGCCCTGGCCACTGCGATCAATGGCATCGAGAACAGCGGCCTGGCGGTCACGAAATCCGGAAACTCCATGCGCTGCGGCGCATGGACGACGGCGACGTCGATGGCATTCTCAAAAAGTTGGCCCAAAGCAGACGAGAAACTACTTTGGTGGAAGGACAACAAGGTGCCGTGACCAGCTCGCCGAAATCTGCTGAAAACCTTGGGCAACATGGAACTCGCCGCAAACTCGGAGGTGGCAACCGCGATACTTCCCGCCTGGTCGCCCCGCATCTCCAGAAGCTCGTCCTCGGCACGCTTCATGTCCGCGGCGATCGATTTCGCGCGACGGTAGAACACCGCCCCATAGGTCGTCAGCTTCACGCCCTTTACCGATCGCAACAGCAGTGGCACGCCCAGTGATTTTTCCAACTCGCGCACGCTGGCGGTGATCGCGGGCTGGGTGACACCCAGCGCGCGAGCCGCACCGTGAATGCTGCCTTGCGCCACCACATTCAGAAAGACATGCAGTTGCTGCAGCGTCATGGCTTTCCCCCGGTGAATCCATCTTGCCTGCGCCATACTATTTTTCGGCACCGGGTCGTGCCATGAGAACGTTCCGATGCAAATCTACCGTTGCAACAAGCCGCGATCCGGGCGGAATCACCCCGACCGCGGCACCCGCCATGCTTACCACTGAATTGCCGTACCTACGCCCACCGTGGTTCCGTTCGAGCTGACGCCCACACCCGCCTTGAACTTGATGTTCTCGGTCACCCGCGCGGTCGTACCGATCGCAACCGCGGACTGACCCTTGAAGTTCGCAATGGCAAGCCCCAGGGCCAACGTCTTGTTCTGATCCGGCTCCGGCAGCATTGCAAGGGCCGTGGCTCCTGCAATACCCGCGAAGGCCTGACGGGCGGTAGTGTTGACAGACTTCTCGATCTGGTTGAAGCGCTGGTCCGTATAGTTGTTGGCCTGTTGAATCCCTGCGTTCAACTGATTCAGATTCACGGCATCCGTGCCATACGTACCCGCCGCGACATTGGTAACCTGGCGCTCCCGCCCCGCCGACCCCACCGACACGCTGTTGTCTCGCGTAGCCTCCGAGTTGGCCCCCAGCGCAACCGAGTTGGCGCCCGTGGCACGGGCGTTTTCACCGATCGCGATGGCTCCTTCTCCCGACGCGACGGCATTGCCGCCCACCGCGACAGATCCCTTGCCCGTTGCCTGGGAATCGGCCTGGTCGGAGTTTGTGTGGAAGTACTTGGTCTTGACACCCTGAGTCACCAGGGTGCTCAGCCCGGTCGACAGCACCGTCAGATTGTTGTTCGTCGTGTTCAGTCCGGTGGACAGCGACGCCACGCTGGTGTTCGTGGTGCTCAATCCCGTGGACAAGGACTCGACGCCGCTCTGCGCCGTGCTTACCCCCGTCGACAGCGAGCCCACCGCGGTGGAGGTCGACGTCGAGAGCGAGGCCACGTTGCTGTTGGTCGTGCTCAGGCCCGTTGACAGCGAACCCACTGCCGTCGAGGTCGACGTGGACAGCGAGGCCACGTTGCTGTTGGTGGTGCTCAGGCCGGTCGACAGCGAGCCAACGGCCGTCGACGTCGACGTGGACAGCGACGTCACGTTGCTGTTGGTGGTGCTCAGCCCCGTCGACAGCGAATCCACGCCGCTCTGTGCCGTGCTCACGCCAGTTGACAGCGAACTGATGCCTGCCGCCGTGGAAGTCGACAGTGAGCTCAGTTGACCGAAGTTCACCGCATCGTTGGCATTGACGCCATCGGCGACGTTCTTCAACGCCACCGGCGCCGTGGCGCCCACGCCGCCCAAGGTCACGGACCCATGACTGGCGTCGTCATACTGCACCGAGTTGGCCAGGCCCGTCGACAGCGAAGCCACGTTGCTGTTGGTGGTGCTCAGGCCGGTCGACAGCGAACCCACTGCGGTCGACGTCGACGTGGACAGCGACGTCACGTTGCTGTTGGTGGTGCTCAGACCCGTCGACAGCGAATCCACGCCGCTCTGTGCCGTGCTCACGCCAGTTGACAGCGAACTGATGCCTGCCGCCGTGGAAGTCGACAGTGAGCTCAGTTGACCGAAGTTCACCGCATCGTTGGCATTGACGCCATCGGCGACGTTCTTCAACGCCACCGGCGCCGTGGCGCCCACGCCGCCCAAGGTCACGGACCCATGACTGGCGTCGTCATACTGCACCGAGTTGGCCAGGCCCGTCGACAGCGAAGCCACGTTGCTGTTGGTGGTGCTCAGGCCGGTCGACAGCGAACCTACTGCGGTCGACGTCGACGTGGAGAGCGATGTCATGTTGCTGTTGGTGGTGCTCAGGCCGGTCGACAGGGAGTCAACGCCGCTTTGTGCCGTGCTGATACCCGTTGACAGGGAACCTACTGCCGTCGACGTGGAAGTCGAGAGCGAAGTCAGGTTGCTGTTCGTCGTGCTCAGGCCGGTGGACAGCGAGTCCACGCCGCTTTGTGCCGTGCTCACGCCCGT
>DAIOET010000040.1:0-21318 GCA_036746135.1 Cupriavidus sp. | reverse complement strand
GGATGCGGCGCGTCAGGTGGTGGCCGATAAAGCCGTTGACGCCAAGAATCAGGACCTTTTTCATCGCTATCCTTTCAGTGCTGTTCGGTGATGAAGTTCTGGAATTCGGGTGCGGAAACCGGATCGGCATGGTCCGCGCTGCTGCCTTGCAGCAGTTGCAGTACACGCAGCGCACCGCCATCTGCGCAGATGGCGACGATGCGGCCATCCACGACATGCAGTCCGGGCTGCAGTCCGGCAGGCACGGCCGCGGCTTCGAGGCGGCGCGCCTGCGCCACGATGAAGCGGCGTCCGCCGATATCGGTGAATGCGCCAGGGTAGGGCGGCGCCACGGCACGGATCAGGTTGTACACGGCCGACGCGGGTTTCCCAAAGTCGATGCGGCCATCCTCGGGCTTGCGGCCCGAGAAATAACTACCGTCGGCCAGCCGGTTCGGCCGCTTCGGCGTCTGTCCGGATTTCATGGCCGGCAGCGCGCGCCAGAGCGTTTGCTCGGCGGCCACGGTGACCTTTTCAAAGACCTGGCCGGCAGTGTCGTCGGGCAGGATCGGCACCGACGTCTGGTCCACGATATAGCCCGCATCGGGCTTGGCTTCCATCGCATGCAGCGTGGCGCCGGTTTCGGTCTCGCCGTGCAGCACGGCCCAGTTCACGGGCACGCGGCCACGATATTTCGGCAGCAGCGATCCATGCATGTTGAACGCGCCATGCGGGGCAATGGCCAGCACGTCTGCCGGGATCATGGCGCGGTAGTAGAACGAGAAGATCACGTCCGGCTTTGCCGCGCGCACCGCGTCGGCCAGCGCCGGGTCGGTCGGGTCCTCGGCATAGAGGAACGACAGGTTCAGCTCGGCGGCGGTGTCCGCCACGCGCTGGAACCAGATGTTCTCGTCGGGGCGGTCGCGGTGGGTGATGACCAGCGCGACGTCAACGCCCTGCGCATGCAGCACGCGCAGGCAGCGGTCGCCGACGTTGTGATAGGCAAAGACTACTGCGCGCACGATGGCTCCGGTTTTGTGTTCTGTTCCGGATCACGTTCGAGCACTGCCTGGATGCGGTAGCGCGGGCGGTCGCGCACTTCCTGGTAGATCCGCCCAATGTACTCACCCAGCAGGCCGATGCCGAACAGCATGATGCCGATCAGGAAGAAGTTGACGGCGAACAGCGTGAACACACCCTGAACTTCCGATCCGAGCACGAAGCGGCGAATCAGCAGCACCAGGAACAGCCCCGCCGAGGTGATCGACAGCATCGTGCCGATCGCCGAAAACCACTGCAGCGGCACGATCGAGAAGCCGGTGACCAGGTCGAAGTTCAGGCGGATCAGCTGGTACAGCGAGTATTTCGACTCGCCGGCATGGCGCTGCTCGTGACCGACCTCGATCTCAACCGGATTCGACGCGAACGTATAGGCCAGCGCAGGAATGAACGTGTTGACCTCGCGGCAGGCGTTGATCGTGTCGATGATGTTGCGGTCATAGGCGCGCAGCATGCAGCCCTGGTCCGTCATCTTGATCTTGGTGATCTTCTCGCGCAGGCGGTTCATCGCGCGCGACGCATAGCGGCGGAACGCGGTGTCATTGCGTTGGCGGCGGATCGTACCCACGTAGTCGTGACCGTTGCGCATCTCGGCCACCAGGCGCGGAATCTCTTCCGGCGGGTTCTGGAGGTCGGCGTCCAGCGTGATGACGATGCGTCCGCGCGTGTGTTCGAAGCCGGCCAGGATGGCCATGTGCTGGCCAAAATTGCCATTGAACAGGATCACGCGCGTGACGTCCGGGCGCTTGTGATACTGGGCAGCCAGCATCTGCGGCGAGCGGTCGGAGCTGCCGTCGTTGACGAAGATGACTTCGTACGATTCGCCCAGGCTGTCCAGCGCCGGATACACGCGTTCGAACAGCGCCTGCAGTCCATCTTCCTCGTTATAGACGGGAATGACGACCGAGACCTCGACAGGACTTAGTGAGAGAGACGTTTGCATGTTTCGCTGAGAGTTGCGCAAACCCGCTCCACGTCGGCGGCCTGCATGGCGGGGAACATCGGCAGCGTGACGATGCCACGCCCGATGCGTTCGGCGTGCGGCAGCATGCCATCGCGCCAGCCCAGGGAGCGGAAATAGGTAAACAGGTGAACCGGCGGGTAGTGGACGCCGGTGCCCACGCCGCGCTCGCGCATCGCTTCCATCGTCAGCTTGCGTGCTTCCGCGCGGCCGCCTTGCATGCGATCGGTCGGCAATACCACCTGGAACATGTGCCAGTTGGTGGTGGCGACATCCGGATCGCGTGGTACGGGCAGTTCGATGCCAAGCTCGGCCAGGCCCATGTCCGCCGCGCAGCGGAAATAGGTTTCGGCCAGCTCGGCGCGGCGCGCGGTAATGGCATCGAGCTGCTGCAACTGTGCCAGGCCGATGGCGGCGTTGACGTCGGTCAGGTTGAATTTGCCGCCGGGTTCCTCGACGTCCATGCCGTCCATGCCGGTACGGATCACGCCCTGCAGCCGCAGTCGCTCCGCGCGGCGGGCTTCTTCGGGCGTGTTCATTACCAGGCAGCCGCCTTCGATCGTGGTGATGTTCTTGTTGGCCTGAAAGCTGAAGCTGACCAGGTCTCCGAGCGCGCCGATGCGCTGGCCGCGCCAGCGTGAGTCGATAGCCTGCGCGGCATCTTCGATCACGCGAAGGTTATGGCGCTTTGCGATGGCGTAGAGGCGGTCCATGTTGACGGGCAGCCCCGACAGGTACACGGGAATGATGGCGCGCGTGCGCGGCGTGATGGCTGCCTCGACCGCATCCAGGTCGATATTGCGTGTGACCGGATCGATGTCGACGAACACCGGCTTCGCGCCGACCGTCAGCACCACGTTGGCCGTGGCCACCCAGGTGATGGGCGTGGTGATGACTTCGTCGCCGGGGCCGATATCGGCAATGCGCAGCGCGATTTCCATCGTGGCCGAGCCATTGGAAAACGTGCGCACCGGGCGGCCGCCGAACAGTTCGGACAACGCGGCCTCGAAGGCCTGCACCTTGGGGCCGGAAGTGATCCATCCCGATGCCAGCACCTTGCCCACTTCGGCAATGGTGGCCTCGTCGATCTGGGGGCGGACGAACGGCAGGAAATCCTGCGGAGCGGAAGCAGTCATGAGCGTCAGGAACGGGCAATCAGGAAAACGCCGGCGAGTATCAGCACGATGCCGGCCATACGCAAGGGGCCGATCATTTCGCCAAACAGCCACCAGGCGGCCAGGGCATTGACCACATAGCCCAGAGACAGCATCGGATAGGCAATCGAGACATCCACGCGCGAGAGGCCGACGATCCATACGCCGACGCTGATCACGTAGCACGTCAGTCCGGCAATGACCGGCCACTGCGTCAGCACGCGAAATGCGGTGGTCAGGATTGTCGCCCGTTCGATCGTGATGGCGCCCACGGCGTTGGTGCCGGCCTTGAGCAGCAGCTGCGCACAGGCGTTGAGCAGCACGCCAGTAAAGATGAAAGCGAAAGTCGACAGGTTCATGGGGTGTTTCTGGGTTCCTTGGCCTCGGCCGGCACCGGGAAGTTGCTGGCGACGACGCGCCGCACATCCCGTGCCACCACGTTCAGCGGCACATGCTGTGCAACCAGGCTGTCATAGGTTTCCGGCGACATGATAGCGAGTGCGGGCTGGCCATCCTTCCATTTGGCGATGAATGCGTCCGTCGTCGGCACCCACTTGCCCGGCTCCTGCTGCGTGCCGAATTCCAGCTCGTCGGCAAATTCGACCATAGTCAACGTGCGGCCCAGGTAGAACGGCAGGGTGTGATCGAGCATGCGCACGCCATAGATCGGCATGTCGTCCTTGAGCACGGCCTTGATGGCCGGCAGCATGTCGACGCCCGATGCCCGGCGGCCCATCACCTCGTGTCCCATCAGGCCGATCGTGCAAGTCAGGAACATCGACAGCGCAAAGGCGGCAATGCTCGGAAACAGGCCGCGCGTGCGCAGCAACCGGCGCGCCAGCAGCATGCCGCCCAGCAGTACGGCAAACGCCACCCCAATATAGACGGCGAAAGCGCGGAACACTGCATTCGGATTGGTCGGGCGGTCCAGCGTGGCCACCACGGGCGCGGCGATCAGTCCCACTACCGCCAGCACCAGCAAGGCGTTGATCTGGCGATTCCACGAGCGCTCGTTGATCTGGTCCAGTGCCACAGCCACCAGGATGGCCAGGGCCGGGAAAACCGGCACGATGTAGCCGGGCAGCTTCGACCCCGACATGCTGAAGAAGACGAAGATCGCGGCGAACCAGACCAGGCTCAGCAGGGCAGGCTGGAACGGCTTGCCGCCCATGCCACGCACCGCGCCGGCGCGTTCGCGCACCACTTCCCACATACGCGGCACCAGGCCCAGCCACGGCAGCATGCCAGCCACCAGCAGCGGCACGAAATACCAGACCGATCCCTTGCGCGCGTGCACGGTGGACGTATAGCGGTCCCAGTGCTCGTGAATAAAGAAGAAATGCGGAAATTCGGGATTCCGGCTCGAAATCAGCCAGAACCAAGGCACGGTGACCACGAGCAGGGTCACGATGCCCGTAAGCAGGTGCAGCCGGCGCCAAAGGCCGAAGTCGCGCGTCAGCAGCGTATAGACCACGAGCACCAGGCCGGGCAGCGCAATGCCGACCAGCCCCTTGGTCAGGATGGCCACGCCCATCGCGGCCCAGCAGGCCAGCATCCAGCCAAAGCGTGCCCGGGGCGTCGCTTCCGGGTGCTGGGCCAGCAGCATGCAGGCGAGCACGCAGGCCAGCGCGCCCGACAGCGTCATGTCCAGTGAATTGAAATGGCCGGCCACGCTCCACATCGGCATGGCAAGCAACGCCAGCCCGGCCAGCAGGCCGGTGCGGCAGCCAAACCAGCGTGCGGCCGCCAGCATCGTCGCGCCAAGCCCGGCAATGCCGGCCAGCGCCACGCACAACCGCGCCTGCCAGTCGCCAACGCCAAACAATTCGTAGGCGAAGGTGGTGATCCACAGGTGGAAGGGCGGTTTTTCGAAATACTTCAGGGCGTTGTAGCGGATGGTCACCCAGTCGCCCGTCACGAACATCTCACGCGAGATTTCGGCGTAGCGGCCTTCGTCCGGACGCAGCAGGTGGCGGGCGTCGAGTGTGCCAAACCAGACCAGCAGGACGCCGATGACAACGAGCACAACCATGCCGACAGGCAGCCCGGCTTGGCGCGTGGGCGAAGAACTACGCATATTTCTCCTGAAATGGCCGGGATCCCGGAGGCTGTTCGTATGGCCGCCCTGTGGCGGACACCCCACAACGCGGCACTGCGCGAATTGGTGGACACGGGGTCCGTCGCGGGCGCGCTGCCCGCGCTGGCAGCCGGATTGCGACCCAGAAAGACCAGTTTCTGGGCGTCGGCGATTGCCACGGGCGCGCAATGGTAGCACGGGCGCATTGTTCGCCCCGCCGTTTGCGGCCCCCGCGAGGCATCCGCCGCGCCCCCGGAAGGTGTCCGGTGTGGTCTGGCCGGGTCCGTGCCCGGTGTGACTGGCCCATTTCCGTCGCGCGCATTTCGAGCAATACTTGCGCCATTCCGGCACATCGCCCCGCAGACTGACGCGGCGCCCGCCGGCCATTGAATTGGACGATCGCCATGAAACGGGCGCTGCTGCTGTTGTTGACTTCGGGTGTGATGGGCACTGCATTTGCTCAGGCGTCGGCGCCCGATGCGGTGCCCGTGCCCGTGTCCGGCATGTCGCCACCCATGCCCGGCGCGGCGGCACTCTGCGACGCGCCGTGGTTCCGCTCAGGTTCGCGCGTCCAGATGGAAGGCGACGGCTCGATGCCGATGTCGATCACGATGACGCTGCGCGAAGTCATGCGCACCGCTCGTGGCTGCAGCGCCCAGCTCGAAGTCCGCTCGAAGTCCGCGTTCGCCGCGCTGATGGGCCCGCCCGTGGTGATGGACCAGGTGCACGAAATCAACATCGACCGCAACGCCGCCACGTCGCGCACGCGCATCGACAGCCGTAACGCCGTGATCAATGCACGGGCTCGCTACGCGCGGATGTTCGGCGAGGCGTCGTTCAATGGCAGCGGGGTGTTCAACTACGCGGGCCTCGACATCAGGGAGGGCGCCACGCTCGAAGGTGAAACCTTCCAGTCCAGCGTATCGCTCAAGATCTATCCGCTGGGCAAGGACGAAGTGGTGGGGAGCATGCAGGCGCTGCATGCATCGATCATCGTCGGGTCGCGCCACGTCGGCCGCAAGCAAATGATCAACACGGTGATGGGCCGCAAGGAATGCATGCCGATCACCTATGAAAAGCGCACCTCGCTCGGCCCGCTCATGGTGGGCGACGAACTGCTGAAGCTGGAGCCCAGCGTGCTGCACGTGACCGACTGGTATTGCCCGATGGAGGCATTCGTTCTGCGCACGGAAATCCGGCAGAACAACGAGGTGCAGCGCGTGGATGTGACCGCGCTGGAGATGGATGTGAAGGAGGAGGACGGGAGGTAGCCGACCTGCCACGCCGTCCGTGCATGAAAAAAAGGAGCCCGGGAGGGCTCCTTTCTTCTTTGAGCAACCGGCAGCGCCGCCGCTCAATTTCCCTGCGTCGGCTTCTTCGTCGCGGCCTTCTTGGTCTTCGGCTTCTTCGGCGCGGTCGACTGGTCGGTCAGGTCGGCACGGGTGCTCTTGTTCGCGCCCTGCGAGTACGGGTCGAACTTGTCGCCGGACTTGGCGCCCTGGCTGTACGTGTCGAATTTTTCGCCAGCCTTGGCACCTTGCGAGTACGGGTCGAAGGACTTCTTGTCCTGCGCAATGGCAGCCACGGAAGCCGTGGCGAGACCCAGTGCGATGGCGGTGGCGATCAATTTATTCATGGAATTCTCCTCTGAGTTGCCGCCGGGTTGGTTTGCACGATGGCGGTTCGCGTTGTTGCCGGTTCTACCGCAAGGTAGAACCAGGCTCAGGCCAGTGTGGACAAGGCCTGATGGGGCGTCAACTCAGGGCTTTTCCGAGGGTGCGCCTCGAAAAATGCTTACTCCGTCACAGCGTCCGAAGGATGCTTCCATGCATTCACGACTTCGGCCGACGGAGCCAGTGCCAGGTTGGTGCCGCGGTTGCCAATCGGCTGCTGGAACCAGCGCTTCTGGAGCGCGGCGGCGTCCGGGCTGGCGAAGGTCTTGGCCAGCGTCTGATCGACCAACTGCTTCCATTCCGGATCGGCCTTGGACATCATCAGCGCGTTCTGCTCCACCGACAGGGCGGGGCCGACGATCACATACTGCGACGGGTCCTTCGACTTGGCGCGCAGGCCGGCCAGCAGCACGTCGTCCATGACGAAGGCCTGGGCGCGGCCCGTTTCCAGCAGCAGGAACGACTCGCCGTGATCCTTGGCGTAGACGTCGTGGAAGCCATACTCACCCTTCAGGCGTCGCACATGGCGGTCGCCCGTGGAGCCGGCGCTGGTGACCACGGTCTTGCCGCGCAGATCATTGAAGGATTTGATTCCCGAATCGGCACGCACCAGCATCCGCACCGTGGAAACGTAGTGCGACACGCTGAATGCCACCTGCTTCTGGCGCTCCAGCGTATTGGTATTGGGGGCGCAATCGAGGTCCGCCAGGCCGTTGACGATGGCCGGCACGCGGTTCTGCGGCGTCAGCGGCAGCCAGCGCACCTTCAGGTCCTTCAGTCCCAGCTTCTGCTTCGCGGCTTCGGCCACGCGCAGGCACAGGTCCACTGCGTATCCGGCGGGCTGGCCACGGTCATCGGCAAACGAGAACGGCAACGCGGACTCGCGATAGCCGAGCGTGATCGTGCCGCTGTCACGAATCTTGTCCAGCACAGGGCTTTGGGCGTACGCGGCGGGCAGAACGGCGGCGGCCAGGGCAAGGCCGGCCAGCAGGCGTCGAAGGGAAGGCAGGGCTACGGACAGCGACATATTCGGGATCAGGCACGGAAAGACGGAAGGGTATACCCGGTCCCGTCCAGGGCGAAGAATTAGTTTCTTATTAGCTAATGCTCGTAAGTGGTGCGAAAGAGCCTGCGACAGATGCCGTGTGGCGCACTTCGTACACTGGCTTACATCCGTTACGGCGAGGATTACCTGTCCAAGGGATACCCCTGCACCGATCCGGTACAATGCCGCCCACTTTGTATCTTTCGCATAACAAATAACGACATGAGCCCCCGTCCTTCCCGGCTCGCCTGCGTGGACGCGCTGAAGGCGGTCAGCTCTCAGCTGATCGTGTTGCACCACCTGGCGTTCTACGGGCCGATGTCCGATGTCGCCCAGTCGCTCGCGCCCGGCCTGATTGGCTGGCTGGCCGACTACGCCCGCATCGCCGTGCAGGTGTTTCTGGTCATCAGTGGCTTTCTGGCGGCCCGCAGCCTGGCGCCGGGCGGATATCTGACCGCCGCCAGCCCGCTGACTACCATATGGCGGCGATACCAGAAGCTGGTGGTGCCGTTTTCCGCTGCCATTCTCGTGGCGATCGTCGGGGCAGCCATCGCGCGTACCTGGATGCAGCACGACTCAATTCCGGCGGCACCGCACCTGGCTCAATTCGTCGCACACGTGCTGCTGCTGCACAACATCCTCGATGTGGACGCGCTGTCGGCCGGCGTCTGGTATATCGCGATCGACCTGCAACTGTTCGCGCTGCTGGTGATGGCGCTCTGGTTGGCGCGCGCAGTGGCCCGCGAAGCGCTGCCGCTGGGGGTGCCAGTCGTGGCCGCGCTGGCCGTGGCTTCGCTGTTCTGGTTCAACCGGGATGCAAGCTGGGACATCTGGGCCATCTATTTCTTTGGCGCGTACGGGATGGGCGCGCTGGCGTTCTGGGCGTCGAATCCCGGCCGCTCGCCGTGGCCGCTGATGGCGCTGGCCGCGATTGGCATCGCCGCGCTGGCGGTGGACTTCCGGCTGCGCATTGCGGTGGCGCTGGCCACGGCGGTGCTGCTGGCCGTCTCGCGTCGTGGCGGCTGGCTGGAACACTGGCCGGGCGGGCGCCTGACGGCGTACTTCGGCCGGATTTCGTATTCGGTGTTCCTGGTCCACTTTCCGGTCTGCCTGGTGGTCAACGCGCTGGTCAGCCACCTGGCGCCGGGCAAGCCCGTGCTCAATGCGCTGGGCATGGTCGCCGCCTGGGTTCTCAGCAACGCCGCCGGTGCGTTGTTCCACCGCTATGTCGAGGCCGGGAACCCGGTTCGCGCAATGGTGGACTGGCTGACCACCGATCTGCCGGCCCGTACCCGTGGGCGCATGGGGCAGCAGGCGGAAAGCTGACCCGTCCCCACATCGCGCATGCAAACGGCACGTCCCTCTGGAGACGTGCCGTTTTTGTTTGGGCGATGGAAGATGGAATCAGGCCGTATCGAAATGGCAACGACTTAAATTCCACCCGCGGCCGAATGCTGGTGCGTATGCACCGCGATGTACCGGCGCCGGCATTGGAATCTCGCCTGCCAGCACCCGGACAGTGCGTACGGGATGCCACTAACGGTAACAACCCCACTTGGGCGTTGGCATGAACGTTGCCTAGTATGAACATATAAACCTGACCATCTGGTCAGGATTCGTGTTCCGGTTTATCACCGGGGAGGCGAAACATGTCCGACCATATCGTCCTGACCTCGCATGCGCGGCGCGACAAGCCGGCCGAGCCGATTCACTGGGGCGCGCCCACCGCGGCGGAGCGCGGCCCGGTCATCGCCAGCCTGACCGATCCGGCGCAGCGCAACGTGATCGGCACGCACTCCGGCGCGTACGCCATCTACCGTGCGCTAGCCGTGGCGTCGGGCAGCCTTCAGCGCGCCCATCGGCCAGATCTGACCGATACCGCGCCAGCCGAGCCGATCGGCCCGCATTCGCAATGGGGCGACCCGGACAAGATCGTGTCGCTCGACCCGTGGGGCCATCTGGTGTCGTCGGTCTTTGCGGACCGCATCAAGGCCGGATTCGATATCCGTCCGACGATTGCGATCACGCGCGCGCACATCAACATGCCCGAGCTTGGCGCGGCCATCGCGTCGGGCCGGCTGAAGCCCGATGGCGACATTCTGTACGCCAATGGCGATGTGCGGGTTTCCAAGGCTGCCATCGATCCAGTCTGGTATCTGCCCGGTATCGCACGGCGCTTCAATATCAAGGAGAGCATCCTGCGCCGCAGCCTGTTCGAGCAGACCGGCGGCATGTTTCCGGAACTGGTCACGCGCCCGGATCTCAAGGTCTTCCTGCCGCCCATCGGTGGCATGACGCTCTACTTCTTTGGCGATATCACCCAGCTCGGCAAGCCCGAGACCAAGGTGGCGTGCCGTGTGCACGACGAATGCAATGGCTCCGACGTTTTCGGCTCCGACATCTGCACCTGCCGGCCCTATCTGGCGCATGGCATCGAGGTATGTATCGAGATGGCGCAGCAGGGCGGCGTTGGCCTGGTGGTCTATAACCGGAAGGAAGGCCGTGCGTTGGGCGAGGTCACCAAGTTCCTGGTCTATAACGCACGCAAGCGCCAGGTTGGAGGCGACCGCGCGGAGACATATTTCGCCCGTACGGAGTGCGTGGCTGGCGTGCAGGACATGCGGTTCCAGGAACTGATGCCTGATGTCTTTCACTGGCTCGGGATCCGGCGCATCGATCGCTGGGCCTCGATGAGCAACATGAAACATGGCGCGCTCACGGCGCAGGGGATCGAGGTGGTCGAGCAGGTGGCCATTCCCGATGAACTGATCCCGGCCGATGCGCGCGTGGAAATCGATGCGAAGGTGGCGGCGGGTTACTTCACCAGCTACACGCCGCCGGATGCCAACGAACTCGCCCTGGCAAAGGGCAGGGGGTTGAACGAATGAACGAACATCCCGCAGGAGGTTCGATCGGAAACGAACCTGGCACGGGCAGCGGCTGGCACAGCCCGGTGCCGGTCGATCATCCCGCTTCCGCGTTGCTGAGCGGCGAAGCAGTGCGCACGCGTTGCGCAGTCGTGACCGAATTCGTCGCATCCGGCGAGTCCGAGCTTTTCACCTGGCATCCCGACCGGATCCATGCCATCGCGGACTACGTGGCCGCCACGATCCGGCGCCGCTATCCGGATCTGCGGGTGCCGTACCACAGCCGCTGGCGCCATTTCGAAAGCGGCGGACCTGGACAGGAATCGATCAACCGCTGGCAGATCCTGTGCGAGCGCGCAGGCATGTCGGGCGCCGACCATTGCGCGGAACGCGCGCGCATCGGCATTGACCTGGTCATTCCGAGCGTGCTGCTCGATGCCGGGGCGGGACCCGACTGGCGCTATCGCGACCCGGCCAGCGACATGATGCTGACGCGCTCCGAGGGCCTGGGCGTGGCGAGCTTCGATCTGTTCGCGCGCGGCGGCTTTTCGGCCGAGTCCGGCGATCCGCTGCGTGCCGATGCCGAACGACTGGCGCGTATCGATGCATCGACCATTGCCACGGCGTTCCAGGTGGCCCAGCACAATCCGCTGGTGGGCCTGGAAGGGCGCGCCGGACTGCTGCGGCGCCTGGGCGAAGTCATGCAGGCCACGCCCGCGGTGTTCGGTACGCCGGCACGGCTTGGCAACCTGTTCGACTACCTGGCCGCGCATGCCACGGATAACCGGATCGAGGCAGCGTTCGTGCTGCGCACGCTGCTGGTGGCGCTTGGCCCCGTGTGGCCGGGCCGCGTGCAGATGGCGGGCGTGTCATTGGGCGATTGCTGGCGCCATCCGGCCGCGCCCGACGGCCTGGTGCCGTTCCACAAGCTCACGCAGTGGCTGACCTATTCGCTGCTGGAGCCGCTGGAAGACGGCGGGCTGGTCGTGGTGGGGCTCGACGCGTTGACGGGCCTGCCCGAGTACCGCAATGGCGGCCTGCTCTATGACTTCGAGCTGACCGTGCCGCGCGACCGCGAGTTTGCCAGCCGCGCCCATACGGTGGATGAACCTGAGATCGTCGAATGGCGCGCGCTGACCGTCACGGGGCTGGATCTCGTTGCCGACGCCGTGCGGCAGGCATTGGGTCTGAAGGCGGAGGATTTCCCGCTGGCGCGCGTGCTGGAAGGCGGCACCTGGGCAGCGGGCCGGCGCATAGCGGCGCAGCGCAGGCCGCCGGGCGGTCCGCCGCCGTTCGAGATTCAGAGCGACGGCACGGTGTTCTAGCGGCAGTACCACAAGGCTTGGCAGTACCCGATCAGCAGGCAGCCGGACCGTGGCGGGCCATGTGGCCCGCTGCGCCCGAATCAGGCGAGTGCCCGGATAACCAAGGAGCGCACCATGAACGACATGACCGACGTACCCACGGCCGTGCAGGCCTTTGCCGAGACGGAAGGTGCGGCGGTGCCCGCGGTGATGGTGGTCAATCATCCGCTGGTGCAGCACAAGGTGACGCTGGTGCGCAGCGAGGAAACCACCACCGACAACTTCCGCCGTCTGGTGCGCGAGATCAGCCAGTTGCTGACGTACGAGGCCACGCGCGACCTGGCGATGGAAACCATCGCCATCAAGACGCCGATCGCGCCCATGCAGTCGCCGGTGCTGTCCGGCAAGAAGCTCTGCCTGGTGTCGATCCTGCGGGCGGGCAACGGCTTTCTCGACGGCATGCTCGATCTGCTGCCAGCCGCGCGCGTCGGACATATCGGCCTGTACCGGGACCCCGAGACGCTGGAGCCGATCGAGTACTACTTCAAGATGCCGGAGGATATTCACGAGCGTTTTGTCATCGTGGTGGACCCGATGCTGGCCACCGGGAACTCGGCCATCGCGGCGATCAACCGCCTAAAGGAGGCGGGCGTGACCACGATGAAATACGTCTGCCTGATTGCATCGCGCCCCGGATTGCGCGCGCTGCAGGCCGCGCATCCTGACGTGGGTATCGTCACCGCCGCGATCGACGAGCAGTTGAACGATCATGGCTACATCGTTCCCGGCCTTGGCGACGCCGGAGACCGCCTGTACGGCACCAAATAATGGACGCCCTGGCCCAGGCACACGCCGTACATGGCATCGGTCCGCAGGTTGGCGGACGCATCCGCCAGGAGAACGAAGCCCTGATCCTGCACGCGGCCGAGTATGTATTCGCGCGGGCGGGATTTGCCGGGGCGACGATGGCGGACATTGCCACGCGGGCCGGCGTGCCGAAGTCGAACCTGCACTACTACTTCCGGACCAAGCAGGCGCTGTATCGCGCGGTGCTGGCGCACACGCTGAAGCTGTGGCTATCCGAGACCGACATCATTAGCGCCGAGCATCCGCCACGGGCGGCATTGGAGCAGTACATCCGCGCCAAGATGCGGCTGTCGGCAAGCCATCCCGATGCGTCGCGCGTCTTTGCCAACGAACTGCTGCACGGCGCGCCCGAAATCGGCGGCGTACTGCGCCAGGCGCTGCGCGAACTGGTGGCGCGCAAGGCCGTGGTGATCCGTGCGTGGATCGACGGCGGCCTGATGGCCCCGGTCGATCCGTATCACCTGTTCTTCACGATCTGGGCAGCCACGCAGACCTATGCCGATTTTGAAGCGCAGGTCTGCGCGGTGCTGGATGTCAGCGCACTCGATGCCCAGGACTTTGAACGCGCCACCGAGCACCTGGTGACGCTGCTGCTGCGCGGCTGCGGCCTGCACGCGCCAGAAACGGATACCGCCTGAGCCGGCGGCCATTTCAACCTTCCACGTCAACCAGCGCGCAAGAGCGCGCACAACAACGCAAAAAAGGGGAGTGAAGTCATGCACATGGGAAGCGATCGTCGTACCTGGCTGAGAGCCGCGGCAGCGGCAATGGCGCTGGCCGCCATCGGTATGTCGCCCGGCGCGCAGGCACAGGCGAAGATCAAGGTAGCCGCGGTCTATACGGTGCCCGTGGAGCAGCAATGGGTATCGCGTATCCACAAGGCGCTCAACGAGGCCAAGGGGCGCGGCGAGATCGATTACGTGTTCTCTGAAAGCGTGTCGAATGCCGACTACGAGCGCGTGATGCGCCAGTACGCCGAACAGGGTGCCGGGCTGATCGTCGGAGAGTCGTTTGCAGTGGAAGGCGCCGCTCGCAAGGTGGCGAAGGACTATCCGAAGACGGCCTTCCTGATGGGGTCCTCCGGCAAGCCCCAGGCGCCCAACTTCTCGGTGTTCGACAACTACATCCAGGAGCCGTCGTACCTGACGGGCATGATCGCGGGCAGCATGACCAAGACCAACCATATCGGCATGGTCGGCGGTTACGCGATTCCCGAAGTCAACCGGCTCATGCACGCTTTCATGGAAGGCGCGCGCGAGGTGAATCCGAAGGTGAAGTTCACGGTCAGCTTCATCGGATCGTGGTTCGATCCACCCAAGGCTAAGGAAGCGGCGTTCGCGATGATCGACAAGGGTGCCGACGTGCTCTACGCCGAGCGCTTCGGCGTGTCGGACGCCGCCAAGGAACGCGGCAAGCTGGCCATCGGCAACGTGATCAACACCCAGCCGCAGTACCCGGCCACGGTGGTGGCCTCGGCGCTGTGGAACATGGAGCCGACGATCGGTGCCGCGCTCACCAAGGTCAAGACTGGCCAGTTCAAGAACGAAGATTACGGCCAGTATTCGCTGATGAAGTACAAGGGTGCCGAGCTGGCTCCCCTTGGCACGTTCGAGGGCAAGGTGCCGGCCGATGCGATGAGCAAGGTCAAGGCCAAGGAGAAGGCCATCCTCGATGGCAAGTTCGCGGTCAAGGTCGTGGAGACCGAGCCGAAGTCGACGCCGTAAGCGCGCGGACTGCCGCCCCTCACTGGCCCCGTCCCTTATGGACGGGGCCGCGTCCTTTTCTTCATCCTGACATCGATGCCTCTGGAATCGCCGGTGCTCCGGCTCTCGCATATCACCAAACGCTTTGGTTCGCTGCTGGCCAACGACGACATATCGCTTGACCTGCACCGTGGAGAAGTACTCGCTCTGCTCGGCGAAAACGGCGCCGGCAAAAGCACGCTGGTCAATATCCTGTTCGGCCATTACGTGGCCGACGCGGGCGGCGTGGAGGTGGATGGCGTGGCGCTGCCGCCGGGCAACCCGCGCGCCGCGCTGACTGCCGGAATCGGCATGGTGCACCAGCATTTCACGCTGGCCGACAATCTTTCGGTGCTGGACAACATCCTGATCGGTACCGAGCCGCTCTGGCGCTGGCGCCAGCAACGCAGCGCCGCGCGTGCGCGCATCCAGGACCTGGCCACGCGCTTTGGCCTGGCGGTGCAGCCACAGGCGCGCGTGGGGTCGCTCTCTGTGGGCGAGCGTCAGCGCGTGGAAATCATCAAGGCGCTGTATCGCGGCGCGCGGGTGCTGATTCTGGACGAGCCAACCGCCGTGCTGACGCCGCAGGAAGTGGACCGCCTGTTCGCCACGCTCGGACAGATGATTGCCGAAGGGCTGTCGGTCATCTTTATCAGCCACAAGCTCGACGAGGTGCTTCGGGTGTCCCACCGCGTGGCAGTGCTGCGCGGCGGCCGACTGGTGGCCGAGCGTGACGCTGGCTCGACGGGCAAGGCGGAATTGGCCGAGCTGATGGTGGGACGTCGCGTGGAAATGCCCACGCGGGCCGCCGCGACGTCTTCGGGCGACGTCGTCGCATCGCTGGACCGGGTCACCGTGCCACCCGTGGCGGGCGGGCAGGGACTCCGGGAGGTATCGCTCGACCTGCATGCCGGGGAAATCCTCGGCATTGCCGGCGTATCGGGCAATGGGCAGGTGGCGCTGGCGGAGTTGATGAGCGGCACGGTAGCCGCGTCGGCGGGCGGCGTGACGTTGCGCGGCCAGGCATTGCCCGCGGTGCCACGGCGCTGGATCGGCGCCGGGGTGGCGCGCATTCCCGAAGACCGCCATGCGGAAGGCGCGGTCGGCGATCTCGCGGTCTGGGAGAACGCCATCGTCGAACAGCTTGGAAACCGGAGCTTTGTGCGCGGCGGTGTGATTCGCGGCAACGCATCGCGCCGCTTCGCCCACGAACTGGTGCGTCGTTTCGACGTGCGCGGCGGCGGTATCGATGTGCCGACACGCACCCTGTCGGGCGGGAATATGCAGAAGCTGATTCTGGGCCGCGCGTTTTCCGTGCGCGGCACGCGGGCGCCGGCGCTGGTCGTGGCCAGCCAGCCCACCTGGGGCCTCGATATCGGCGCGGTTGCGTATGTGCGCGGGCAGTTGCTCGATGCCGCCGCACAAGGCGCGGCCGTGCTGCTGATCTCCGAGGACCTGGACGAACTGATGGCGCTATCCGACCGCATCGCCGTGATTCATGCCGGACGGCTGAGCACGGCGCGCGCCACGTCCGCTTGGACGCTTGGCACGCTTGGCCTGGCGATGGCCGGCGTTGATGCCGCGCACGCGGACCGGGAGGTGGCCCATGCGGCTTGAAGCCCGTACCTCGGTGTCGCGTACCGCACTGGTGATGGCACCGGTCGGCGCCATTGCCGTCACGCTGCTGATCTGCGCGCTGCTGGTGGCGATGGCCGGTGCCCCCGTCGGCAAAGCCTATCTGCTGTTGCTGGAAGGCGGATTCGGTTCGCGCTTTGCGTGGTCCGAGACGCTGACGCGCGCCACGCCGCTGATCCTGACCGGTCTGGCCGTTGCCGTGGCATTTCGCACGCGGCTGTTCAATATCGGTGCCGAGGGTCAGCTCTATCTCGGCGCGCTCGCGGCGGTGGCCGTGGGCGGGCAGGTCGATGGAGCGGCGGCGCCCTGGGCCGCATCGCTGCCGGGCGGCGTGCTGTTCGGCCTGATGGTGGCGGCCGGTATGCTGGCTGGCGCGCTGTTGCTGCTGCTGCCCGCCGTGCTGAAGATCCGGCTCGGCGTGGACGAGGTCGTCACCACGTTGCTGCTCAACTTCATCGTGCTGCTGGCGGTATCGACGATGCTCGATGGCCCGATGAAAGATCCCCTGGCGATGGGTTGGCCGCAGTCGGTGGCGTTGGTGTCGGAACTGGAGCTGACCCGGCTGCTGGAACGATCGCGCGTGCACAGCGGCCTGCTGGCGGCCGTGGCGCTGGCCGTGCTGGTGTGGGCGATCAACCGGTTTACGGTGTTCGGGCTGCAGATGCGTGCGGTGGGTGCCAATGCGCGCGCGGCCGCGTTTGCCGGCATGCCCGTTGCGCGCGTCACGCTGCTGGCCGCAGCCATGTCCGGCGCGCTGGCGGGGCTGGCCGGCGTCGTGGAGGTGGCCGGCCGCACCGGCTATCTGACGCTCGATATGTCGCCGGGCTATGGCTATACGGGCGTGGTGATCGCCATGCTGGCCGGCCTGCATCCGATTGGTGTGGTCGCATCGGCGATATTCGTGGCGGGCATCCTGGTGGGCGCCGACGGCATGAGCCGCGCGGTGGGCGTGCCAAACGCGATTGCCGACGTGATCGTCGCCGTCGCGCTATTGGCGATGCTGGTGGCGACGATGCTGGCGCGCTACCGCGTACGCTTCGATCGGATCGGAAAGGTGGCCTGATGGAACTGATCGATATTCTCTCGGGCGCGCCGTTCTGGATTGCCGTGCTGCGTGTGGGTACGCCGCTGATCTTCGGCACGCTAGGCGTGTTGCTCTGCGAGCGCGCCGGTGTGCTGAACCTCGGCATCGAGGGCATCATGGTGGCCGGCGCGTTTTCGGGCTGGCTGGCGGTCTACCTCGGCGCGCCGCTGTGGGGCGGCGTGGCGGTGGCCGCTGTGGTGGGGCTGCTGTTCGGCCTGCTGCATGGCTGGCTGACGGTGTCGATGGCGCTGTCGCAGCACGTGGCGGGGCTGGGCGTGACGATGCTGGCCACGAGCGTGTCCTACTACGCCTACCGTCTGGGCTTTGCCCAGGTATCGACACCGCCGACGATCACGCCGTTTGCGCCGATGGCATGGTGGGCCGGGGTGCCGTTGATTGGCACGGTCATGGCGGCCGAAACGGCGCTGACGCTGCTTGCGCTGTTGATGGCGCCGCTGCTGGCCTGGCTGCTGTACCGCACGCCGCTGGGGCTGGCGCTGCGCATGGTGGGCGAAAACCCGGCGGCGGCCGAAGGGCAGGGCATTCGCGTGGGCGTGGTCCGCATTGGCGCGATCATGGCCGGTTCCGCGCTGATGGCCATCGGCGGTGCTTTCCTGACGCTGTCGGCGTTCAATGCCTTCTTCTTCAACATGATCAACGGGCGCGGCTGGATCTGCGTGGCGCTGGTGGTGTTTGCGTCGTGGCGGCCGGGCCGGGCCTTGCTTGGTGCGCTGCTGTTCGCGGCGTTCGACGCACTGCAACTGCGGCTGCAGCAGGGCGGTGCCAGCCTGCCAGGCCTGCCGCCGCTGCCGTATCAGATCTACCTGATGCTGCCGTATATCCTGTCGATCCTTGCGTTGGTGCTGGTGGCCCGGCGTGCCGCCTATCCGCAGGCGCTGATGAAACCGTACCGCAAGGGCGAACGCTGACCATCCTGAACCAATCTTCCATGCTCGATACCATCCTGCGTCACTGCAACCTGCCCGACGGCCGAACCGATGTCGACATTGGCATCGCCGATGGCCGGATCACGACCGTGGAGCCGCAACTGGCTGCGACGGCCGGCGAAGAAATCGATGCGGCCGGCCAGCTCGTGTCGCCGCCTTTCGTGGACGCGCATTTCCATATGGACTCCACACTGTCCTATGGACTGCCGCGCGTGAATCAGTCCGGCACGCTGCTGGAGGGCATCGCCCTGTGGGGGGAACTCAAGCCGCTGCTGACGCAGGACGCCATTGTCGAGCGCGCGCTGGCCTACTGCGACTGGGCCGTGGCCAAGGGGTTGCTGGCCATCCGTTCGCACGTGGATGTCTGCGATCCGCGGCTGCTGGCTACCGAGGCGCTGCTCGATGTACGCGAACGCGTGAAGCCGTATCTTGATCTGCAGCTAGTGGCGTTTCCGCAGGATGGCGTGCTGCGTTCGGCGGGCGCGCTCGACAACCTGCGCCGGGCGCTGGACATGGGCGTCGACGTGGTCGGCGGCATTCCTCATTTCGAGCGGACGATGGCCGACGGCGCGGCGTCGGTGAAGCTGCTGTGCGAGGAGGCCGCCAATCGTGGCCTGCGCGTCGACATGCATTGCGATGAGAGCGACGACCCGATGTCGCGCCATATCGAAACGCTCGCCAGCGAATCGGTGCGGCTTGGGCTGCAGGGGCGCGTGACCGGATCGCACCTGACATCGATGCATTCGATGGATAACTACTACGTGTCTAAGCTGCTGCCGCTGATGCGCGAGGCCGGCGTCGCGGCCATCGCCAATCCGCTGATCAACATCACGCTGCAGGGGCGCCACGACACCTATCCGAAACGTCGCGGCATGACACGTGTGCCGGAGATGCTGGCGGCCGGCATCGCGGTCGCCTTCGGACACGATTGCGTGATGGACCCCTGGTACAGCCTGGGTTCGGGCGACATGCTGGAGGTGGCGCACATGGGTCTGCACGTGGCCCAGATGACGGGGCAGGATGCCATGCGCGCCTGCTTCAAGGCGGTGACCGAAAGCCCGGCGGCGATCCTGGGGCTTGACGGTTACGGGCTGGCGCCTGGCTGCCGTGCCGATCTGGTTTTGCTCCAGGCGACCAATCCGGTCGAGGCCATCCGGCTGCGCGCCACGCGGCTGCTGGTGATGCGCGCGGGCAAGGTGATATCGCGCACGGCCCCGGCCACGGCAACCCTGTCGCTGCCGGGCCGGCCGGTGCAAGTCGACTTCGGCCTACATCGCGCCTGACCGGTTTTGTTTTTAAGGTTTCTGCGAAAAGGGTGTTGACAGAACCTAGCGTGCTCAGCATAATCACGTTCTTCGCATCGCAGCAGCAATGCAGCGAGACGAAGCCCAGATGGCGGAATTGGTAGACGCACTAGGTTCAGGTCCTAGCGGTGGCAACACTGTGGAGGTTCGAGTCCTCTTCTGGGCACCAATTCGAAAGCCCTGCTCATCGAGCAGGGCTTTTTCATTTCCGGCGCGGACAAGCCGCGCCCCGACGTCATGCGTGTCATGCGTAAGCGCTTATCCGACGTCGTCTCTCTCATCCATGCCGTCAGCCATTTAGCGGGCGTGCCATCCCACATTCGTCTCTAACGATCACGCGGCCTTTGACCTATGCTCAAGCTGATCGGGCATGGTGCAGACAACGCCCGACGAGGTGGTCGCCATGTCCGTACAGCTGATGTACGGGAGAGAGGAGTGTGCCGGACACCTGTCTGGCAGGGTGCACTGCGTCTACGCGCATCCCGTGCATTCCGGTCTCCCCGTGTGTTTCGTACTCGCGCTGCTGGTTTGCGCCGTGGTCCATGCCGAGGAGTCCCTGGACGGCATGTCAGGCCATGATGTGCCGTCCGTTTCCCAGGACGCGCGCGCAGTGGACCCGCCACCGCCAGACCATGCCGCGCCCTCAGTCGCAGCGGCGGATGAATTGCCATCGATTGCGCCGCCGCGCATGGTCGTCATCGACGACAGTCCGGACCTGCCGATCCCGGTGCATGCCTCCCGGACGCTACCGGAGGCCTCCGGCGATGTAGAGCGCGTGACGATCAATCTGGCATCGATCGATCGCGTGGTGGAGCGCTTCAGTAGCGCACCACGCCCACCACTTCTGCATCTCGATGACGCAACCACCGCGACAGGCATCGTCGACAGCCGCACGCGAAGCATGGCGCTGGCGCTCGACGCGCCGTTGTCACGCAGCGGCAGTGGGCTGACACTGCAGTCTCGCGTCGAGATGGCCTATCGGCCCGGCATGGCGCCGGTGCCCGGCAACTGGGATGCGGCGCCGGGCGAGGTCAGTGCCACCGGGCTTGCGGTGCGGCTCTACAGCGCCGCGCCGACGCGGCTGAACGGTGTGTACCCGTTCGTCGAGGCCGACTGGTGGCAGGACAGCCGCACGAAGTCCATCAACATCAATGGCACACGTATCGATACCGATCTGCTGCGCGGCTTGTTCTCGTTCAACGTCGGCGCGCACAGCAATTCGCCAACGGGACTCAAGCTATGGGTCAAGGCCCGGGGCGGGAGAAATGCGGGCGGGACGGTGGGAGCCAGATATCGCTGGTAGACCGTTGAGCGAAGGCCCGTGCTTGCCACAGTGAAAGAATTTTCACAAAGCACTTGCGCCTGAGACGAATTGCGATACAATGCGTCCCTCGCGTGCGGCTGTAGCTCAGTTGGATAGAGTACTTGGCTACGAACCAAGGGGTCGTGGGTTCGAATCCTGCCAGCCGCGCCACCTATTAGAAGGGCTTCCAGCAATGGAAGCCCTTCGTCGTTTTGGGCGTCTGCGCCAGCATTGCGCAGCGATCGGAACCCGCCAAATCCCGCAACGGCGTGAGGCGGTCAGCACAGGGCGTGCCAGATGTTTGGCCGACAGGTGCT
>DAIOET010000039.1:0-21344 GCA_036746135.1 Cupriavidus sp. | reverse complement strand
TGCAGCAGCTCGGCGGGCACATAGCGGCCCGGCAGCACCGTGCGCAGGCCGAGCATGATCGCCACATAAGGCATGCCCCAGGCCATCACATGGAACATCGGCGTGATCGGCATGTACACGTCCTCGCGATGCATGCGCTGGCCTTCACGCGGCGCGCACAGGCTCGTGGCCGTGGTCAGCGTGTGCAGCACCACGTCCCGGTGGCTGTAGCACACGCCCTTGGGATCGCCCGTGGTGCCCGTCGTGTAGAACGTGGTGGCCTTGGTGCGCTCGTCGAAATCAGGAAAGTCGAATTCGGACGAAGCAGTCTCCAGCAGCGACTCATACTCGCCGTCGAACGGTAGCGTGCCCGCTGAAACGTCCTGGCCGTCGGCCAGCAGCACAAAGCGCGGCTGCCGCACCAGGCCGTCGCGGATCTGCTCCAGCACCGGCAGGAAGTCCGGATGCACGAGCACCACGTCGGCACCCGCGTCGTTCAGCGTGTAGAGGATCTGCTGCGGCGACAGGCGGACATTCACCGTGAACAGCGTGGCACCCATCATCGGCACACCGAAGTAGCACTCCAGATAGCGATGGCTGTCCCAGTCCATCACGGCCACGGTGGAACCGTGGCGCACGCCCAGCCCGCCGAGCGCGTTGGCAAGCTTGCCCAGACGCTGGTGGAAATCGCGATACGTATAGCGCATCTCGCCGCGATAGCTGATCTCCTGCTCGCCGTACAGGCACAGCGCGTTGGTCAGCAGCTGCTTCACCAGCAGCGGGTAGGCGTATGCCGAGGGGGTGGTAACGACGAGGTTGTCCTTCATGCCTGCTTTGTCCTTCATGTCCTGCGTGTTCTGCGAGTTATGCATCGGCATCAGTACGGCACGCTGCCGACGATGCCCGCGCGTTCCATCTTGCGGTGGCACGGCGCGTAATCCATCACTGCGTAGTGCTGGGTCGCCGTGTTGTCCCAGATCGCCACGCTGTTCGGTTCCCAGCGCCAACGCACCTGGAACTCGGGGATATAGGCCTGCGACACCAGATACCGCAGCAGATCGCCCGCGCCGGGATTGGCGTCCTGGCCAAAGCGCACGCGCCCCGGCGTGTGGTAGTTGGTGAAGTGCGTGGTGAAGCCGTTCACGTACAGCACCTTCTCGCCGGTATCGGGATGCGTGCGCACCACCGGATGCTCGGCATCAGGAAACTGCGCCTTCAGCGCCAGCCGCTTTTCGATCGGCATGGCCGCGCCGAAGCTGGCCTCGATGCTGTGGCGTGCGCGCAGGTCCGCAATCTGTTCCTTGACCGTGTCGGGCAGCCGCTCATAGGCCAGCGCCATGTTGGCCCACATCGTGTCGCCGCCCACGGGCGGGCATTCGATACAGCGCAGCACGGCACCGAACTGCGGCGCCTCGCGCCACGTGGTGTCCGAATGCCAGCAGTTCTCGTAGCGGTCGTTCGGCTGGTCGGGCGACTTGTAGATGCGCACCAGGCCAGGATGCTCGGGATCACTGCCCGCAACCGGGTGATCTTCCAGCTCGCCGAAGCGGCGCGCGAATGCCACGTGCTCGGCACGGCTGAACTCCTGGTTGCGCAGAAACAGCACGCGATGCTTGAGCAGCAGCATGCGCACCTCGCCGAACAGGTCGTCGCTGCGCACGGCGTCGGCAAGCTTCACGCCCACCAGCTCGGCGCCCAGGGCGCAGCTCAGTTGTTGGACTTTCATGAGTGCCTCCTCAGATGACAAAGATCGACGAGCCAGTCGTCTTGCGCGACTCCAGGTCGCGATGGGCCTGTACCGCGTCTTCCAGCGCGTAACGCTGGTTGATCTCGATGCGGATGCGACCGGCGCCTACGTGATCGAACAATTCGCCGGCAAGCTCGGCCTTCTCGGCGGGGTCCGCGATGTAGTCGGCCAGCGCCGGGCGCGTCACGTAGAGCGAACCCTTCATTGCCAGCAGCACCGGATCGAACGGCGGGATCGGACCCGACGCCGTGCCTACGCAGACCAGCAGGCCGCGACGCTTGAGCGAATCGAGCGACGCCATGAAGGTGTTCTTGCCCACGCTATCGAATACCACCGTCGCGCCGACGCCTTCGGTAATCTCGCGCACGCGGGCCGCCACGTCCTCATGGCTGTAGTTGATGATGTGCTGGCAACCGTGCGCGCGGGCGATCTCGCCTTTCTCCTCGGTCGATACCGTGCCGATCACGTTCAGGCCCAGCAGCCGTGCCCATTGCGACACAATCAGGCCAACCCCGCCCGCCGCCGCGTGCAGCAGGATCGTGTCGCCCTTCTTGAACGCATGGATGCGGCGCATCAGGTAAGCCGACGTCAGACCGCGCATGGTCATGGCCGCGGCCGTCTCGAAGCCGATGCTCTCGGGCAGACGGATCAGCGGCGCGGCAGGCACCAGCCGCTCGGTGCTATAGGCGCCCAGCGTATTCACAAAGCCCGTGTACGTCACGCGATCGCCCACCACCACGTTGGTCACGCCCGCCCCCACGGCCTGCACCACACCCGACGCCTCGACGCCCATGCCAGCGGGCAGCGGCACCGGATACGTGCCATTGCGGAAGTACGTGTCGGCATAGTTCAAGCCAACCGCCACATGGCGGATGCGGACCTGACCGGGTCCCGGATCGCCCACTTCGGCGTCTTCATAACGAAGCACCTCGGGTCCACCGGTTTCATACATATGCACTGCCTTTGCCATGAGGATCGTTCTCCAGATTCGGTTGGCCGCACGACCTGCGCCGCCATGACATCAATCTAGAAGCCCGGCGCCCCGGCCGCTTTGCACGGCCAGCCCGCCACTTTGCATTTCATGCCACAGGCACCTATCATCGGCGGCAAAGATGCGTCGCCTGCCCTTCATGTGACGCACGAAAAACAACATCGGGAGACAACCTTGAAAACGCTGGTGCGCGCTGCGGCGCTAACCAATTTCTTCGACGTGGCGCACGATCTCGGCCTCAATGCCGTGCCGCTGCTGCGCACGGCACGCCTGAGCCAGGCGCTGCTGAGCGACCCCGAGCAGCGGATTCCCGTCGAAGCCTGTGCCGCCCTACTGGAGGCCGCCGCCCAGGCCGCCGGGTGCCCGACCTTCGGGTTGCGCATGGCGGAGTCGCGGCAGTTGTCGGACTTCGGCGTCATGAGCCTGCTGATCAGCCAGCAGGCCACTTTGCGCGACGCGCTCGACACCATCATCCGCTACCGTCACCTGGTAAACGAGTCGGTGGCCATCCTGCTGGAGACCTCCGGCAAGGTCGTCATGATCCGGCAGGAAGTGGTGCTCGATGCGCCATCACGCCAGGCCACCGAGCTTGCCATTGGCGTGGTCTTCCGGCTCTGCCGCGCATTGCTGGGGCCGCAGTGGCATCCGCTGAGCGTCAATTTCACGCACGCCGCGCCACCGGACCAGCAGGTACACCGCCGGCTGTTTGGCTGCCCGCTCGAATTCGGCAGCGAGTTCAATGGCATCGTGTGCCTTGCGGAAGACCTCGCGGTGCCAAACCCGACCGGAAACGCCGCGATGGCGCGGCATGCCCAGCGGGTCGTCGACACGCTGCCGCGCGTCAACGATGCGTCGATTGGCCACGAGGTACGTAGCGCCGTCTACCTGATGCTGCCGATGGGACGCGCCACGAGCGAGGCCGTGGCACAGGGACTGGGACTAAGCCTGCGCACCATGCAGCGCCAGCTCGACGCCTCTGGCGAAACGTTCACGGACATCGTCAACAACGTACGGCGCGACCTCGCGCAGCGCTACGTCGCCAATCCCGATTACTCGTTGCTGCGTGTCTCCGAACTGCTTGGATATGGATCAGCGGCATCTTTCACGCGCTGGTTCTCGGCGCAGTTTGGCGAAGCGCCGATCACCTGGCGCAGACGCCACGCCGGACGGCACTGACCCCTACTTGGCTGGCCCTTGCGGCATGCACCCGAGCTACGCTTCGGGCTGCCGCAGCCGGGCCATATTGCTCTTGACCACATCGAGCACGGCCGCTGTCATCAGGGCCGTGGACAATCCGAACATCAGGATGCCTTGTGCCGACTCGATCGGACCAAGCATGCGCCAGCGCTCCGACATGACGATGTCGCCGTAGCCCAGCGTGGCGAAGTTCACCGCCGAGTGATAGACCGCCGCGCCAAAGGTCTGGAATTCCCCCAGCATCAGGAACAGCGCGGCCCACAGCATCATCTGCATGAAATTGCACAGCAATGTCAGCAGCATCACGCCAGTCAGCAGCAACACATCGATCCAGAGCGGCTGACGCCCCTGCCAGCGATTCTTGAAACCGGCGTAGCGGCGCAGGCACAGCGCCACGGCCACGCATTGCAGCAGCAGACACAGCAACATCACCGGCGCAGCCACCAGCAGATGCCATTGCATGGCTCTCTCCCTTCGTTCAAGCGGGCACCGCCGCGCGCGGACGGTCCAGCAGCGCGATCATCAGCCACGCATACAGCGATACGCCGATGAACAATCCCATGCGCACCATGAACGCCTGGTAGACATCCTTTCCCGCCGCGCTGTCCGCCACCGACTGGCCCAGCAGGATGATCATCGTCACCAGGCTGTTCAACCAGAAACCCGGCGACAGTACCCCCGGCGTCAAGCGGAACAGGCGCCGCGCGACCAGCAGGCCGAACAGCGCCATCCAGAGAAAGAACATCCAGAGATGGACGAACAGGCCCAGCGCCAGCCAGCACGCGATGGCAAGCAACCCGCCCATCAGCGTGGAGCCGACGAGTTCCAGCGCAGCACCACGCGCCGTGGTACAGCTCTGCCGCCCCAGGCTTACGGCCTTCATGATGATCGGCATATACGCGGCGGGGTCCGACAGGGCCAGCAGGAACGGCGGCATCACCACCAGCGTGGCGCGCAGCGCGATGCGATCGGCATCGCTGGCGGCAGCCTTCGGCCGGCGCGGCGCGGGTGCGCCATGCTCCGGAATCAGCTGGTAGCTGGCACCGAGCGCCAGCACCGCCAGCAGCAGGCCCTTCGTCAGCGCACCGATCACGGTCAGCGCAAGCGCGCCGCTGGACGTGCCCGCCGCGGCGATCAGCGTGACGCCTGCCACAACGAAAGTCGATACGAGACTATTGCCGCCGCGCAGGCCAAAGCGGAATGCCAGAAACAGGCACAGCCCGGCCATCAACACGCCGGCCAGCGGTGCATGGCGCAGGAACGGCACCAGCAGCATTCCGCTGCCCGTTGCAAGCATCACCACCAGCGCCAGGCCCAGGCCCGCCTTGAAGGGCAGCGGCCGATCCAGCGAGGAAAACAGGAAGACAGCCAGCACCGGTGCCATGACCGGCACCGGCCACTCGCCGCCGAAACTGATGGCCAGGCAGGCCGCCGTGCCCAGTGCCAGCCGTAGCGCACGACGTGCCAGCACGCCACGCATGGCCAATGCGGCAGCGTCAGTAGACATAGGACATCCAGCTCATGACGCGCAGGAACGCACGGCCCAGCAGGTTCAGCGGGTTGCCCTGCATGGGATACGCCATCACCTCCGCCTGCCCGCCCACGCGGATACCGTGCAGCGAGTCGAGCTGGCCGGGATCGATATCGACGACCACGGGAAAGCGCTGCGCGGGCCGCAGCCAGTCGCGGCTGTTCTGCACCGTCGGCAAGCCGCCCGGCGGCGCACTCTGCCCGGTGCTGACTCCGTAGCCGATGCTGCGCACCTTGCCAGTCAGCACCGTGCCGGGCAGGACATCGAGCACGATCCCTACCGGCGTGCCCGGCGCGAGGTGCCCCAGGTTGTTCTCGGTCATGTCGGCGCTGATCCAGACATCGTGAATCGCGATCAGCGTCATGACGGGACTGCCCGCCGCCGCGTACAGGCCGGTCTCGGTGCGCAGATCGGTAATCAGCCCGGCCGTGCGCGCGCGGATCTGCGCGTTGGCCAGATCCAGTGCGGCTTTATCCACGGCGGCCGTCGCGCTGCGCAGCTTGGCGTTGTTATCGTCGCTGCCACCCTCCTGCTCGCGCGCGCGTTCCACTTCCGCGCGCGCCGCGGCTACCTGGCTCACGGCCTGGGTATGTGTGGCGCGTGCCACTTCGAGTCGACGTATCGATACCGTGCCCGGATCTTCACGATACAGCCGCTCCAGCCGCTCACTATCCTGCCGCGCCTTCAATTCGTTGGCTTGCGCGGCACGCAGCGACGCCTGCGCGGAATCGATGCCGGCGGTACTGGCTCCCACCTGGCGCCGCGTCGATTCCAGATCCGCCCGCGCACGGTCCAGCGCAATCTTGTAGTGCTGCGGATCGACGTCGAACAGCACGGCCCCTGCCGCCACGTTCTGGTTGTTGTGGACGTAGACGCGCGTGACGCGCCCCGACACTTCGGACGCCACCGGAATCACGAACGCCTGCACGCGCGCCTGCTGGGTGTAGGGCGTCATGCGGTCCGCCAGCAGATACCAGGTCAGACTCAGGACGATCAGTACAACCACCCAGCGGATGGCCTTGCGCGAAGGATCTTGCGCTGCGGGCGGGCTCGCCGTGCCGGCAGCGGCGGCCTCGCGGCCGCTACCTTCCGCGTCTTCCGTGTTCCTGGCGTCCCCCGTGCTCCCGTCGTTCATTGCCGCGCGCTCCCTTGCTGAACAGGCACACTGGCCGCGGGCAGCGGCGACACTTCGTCGATCAATCCACCCCAGTTCGTGCGTTCGCGCATCTGCTTGCGCGTGGCGGCATCGAGCAGCGGCGCCGTGGTATCCCAGCCGCCGCCAAGCGACTTGTACAGGCCGATGAGGTAGTTCACCGCACTGCCCCGGTTGACGAGGTATGCATCCTGCTGGGCGAACAGCGCGCGCTGCGCGTCCAGCACGCGTTGGAAGTCCGAATACCCTTCACGGAACACCGTGTTGGCCAGCGACAGCGATCGCTCGGCGGACTGCGCGGCCTCTCCCAGGATGCGCTCCCGCTGCAGCGCCTTGGCCAGGCCGCTGGCCGCGTCGTCCGCCTCGCGCGCAGCCTGCCGCACGGCGGCCTGGTAATCGACGATCAGTTGCTGCAACCGCGCATCCTGCACGCGCACGTTATTGACGATGCGCCCATAGTCGAAAATGTTCCAGCGCACGCTCGGGCCGCCCACCAGCAACAGGCCATTCTGCGTGCCCGGCAACGACGTGGCCGACCAGCCGATGCTGCCCATCAGCGTCACCGAAGGATAAAGATCGGCCTTGGCCACGCCGATCAGCGCCGATTGCGCCGCGATGCGCAGTTCCGCGGCGCGGATGTCCGGCCGCCGCAGCAGCAGGCTCGCGGGCACATCCTGCAGCACGGCGCGGTCGATCAGCGGCAACACGCCTTCGTGCTCCCCGGCATCGGCCAGTTCCGGCAACGGGCCCGGTGGCCGGCCCAATAGCACCACCAGCGCGTTACGCGCCTGCAGGATCTGGTTTTCCAGCTCAGGAATGCTGCTCAGTGTTCCCAGGTACTGCGTGCGCGCTTGCTGGAAATCCAGCTCATCGCTCTCGCCGCCCTTGAACAGCCGCTCGGTGATCTCGAAGCTGCGCTTCTGCAGCCGTGCGTTGTCGCGCGCGATGCGCAGCCGCGCCTCCGCCGTTCGCAACGCAAAGTATGTGGATGCCAGCTGCGCGTGCAGCAGCACAAGCATTGCCTCGCGATTGGCCTGCGCGGCGAAGTAAGCGGCATCCGCCGATTCGATCGCTCGCCCGAAGCGGCCCCAGAAATCGAGTTCCCAACCGATATCGACCCCGGCGCTGTACTCCCATAGCCGGCTGGTCTGCGCGGTGGGCCCCGACTGCCGGCTGTGCACGTACATCGCGGAGGCGCTGGCCTGCTGCATCTGCGGATAGCGTCCCGCCAGTGCGATGCCGAGTTGTGCGCGGGCCTCCATCACGCGCAGGCCCGCGATCCTGACGTCGGGATTGCCCGCGTCGGCTTCCGCCATCAAGGTCTCCAGCACCGGGTCGCCGAACACCTGCCACCATTGACGCAGGTCGGGCACCGCCTGCTGCGTGCTGGCCTGGTCGATGGCATCGCTGCGCCAGTCGGCAGTCCACGCCTCGTGCTGTGGCTGGAAGTCCGGCCCCACCTTGGCGCATCCGCCAAGCACGGCGGCCAGGGCCAGCCAGGCGCGAGCGCGCGCGGCCACGGCTACCCACCCGTGATATCGGCGTTGCTGCGCGGCTCCAGCTCGGTGCGCGGCGGCGGCTCGTCCACCCATTGCCAGAACAGCTGGTAGCCCACGGCCAGCACGATCGGGCCGACGAACAGCCCGATGACCCCGCCAGTGACCATGCCGCCAAGCGCGCCTACCAGGATCACCGGCATCGGCACGTCCACGCCACGCCCCAGCAGCAGTGGCTTGAGCACGTTGTCGGACAGGCCGGCAATGAACACATAGATGGCAAAGACGATATTGCCCGCGCTCGCGCCCTCCGCCGCAAAGACCAGCAGGATCACCGGGATCGTGATCAGCGTGGCCGGCAACTGCATGATGCCCAGCAGCAGCACGGCCAGCGCCAGCAGCCCCGCGCCGGGCACGCCCTTGAGCACGAACGCGATGCCGATCAGCAGCATCTGAATGAACGCGATGCCCACCACGCCCTGGGCCACGGCACGCACGGTGGCCGTGCACAGCGCGGTAATGCGCGGGCCGCGCTCCGGCCCGGAGATGCGCGAGGCGATCTGCACGGCGCTGCGGGTTCCAAGTTCGCCGTAAGCCATGATGATGCCGGCAATGATCAGCGCGCCGACAAAGATCAGCAGGCCCACACCCACGCCGCCCATCGCGCTCAGCAGCCCCAGGCTGGCCGTCTTGATCTGCGGCCCCAGCTTCTGCATCAGGCCGGAGACGTCGCTCGCCGCCATTTGCCAGCCGTCATAGAGCTTGCGCCCCACCAGCGGCCAGCTGGCCACGGCCTCGGGCGGCGGCGGGATATGAAACTCGCCACTCTTTGCGATGGCCATCGCATGTTCCACCGATTCGATCAGCGCGATGCCCAGCAGATAGGCTGGCACCGCCACCACGGCGATCACCAGGACGATGATCAGTGTGGCGGTGCGCCCCTCGCCGTCGAATACCTTGCCGCGCAGCCGGACCTGTAGTGGATAGAGCGTGATGGCCAGTATCACGGACCACAGCAGCAGGTCCATGAACGGCTTGAAGATCTGGAAGCAGAACACGGTCAGCAACGCAATCAGGCCGAACCGGATCAGCGTGTCGATCAACGTGCGCGACGCCGTCGCGCTGGAGTACGGAGCTTGCAGCATCGATGGACCCCCTTGCATCAGGCTCGCGGCACACCTTCACGCGCGCTGCCGCCGGCGCGCGATCAGCACCACGACGGCACCCACGGCGAACAGGAGCACGCAACCCAGCAGCCAGTCGCGGGCAAGCACATTCACCAGATAGCGCGGCGGATCGATGCTGGTCCGGAACAGCTGCACCTCCAGGCCACGCATGGCCAGCCTGAACAGGTTCATTTTTTCTGGCATCTGCCCGCTGGGGGCACTCCAGAAGATGCCGATCACGGCCAGCCACATCGCCGCCACCATCATCAGGAATCCGCACTTATGCATGATGGCTAACTCGGACGGGCGTTGTAACAAGAGTCAGCCAATCGTCCTGGCAATGCAATTGGTCCTTGGGCCAAGCATTGGACCAAGGTCCATTGCCAAAGCGCCATGCAATGTCCAGATTGGTACGGAGTAAATGGCCAAGCATCGACCCTGGGGATCTGACATGGCAAAGCATGCGCGCCGCGCCGACGACGCCGCCGAGACCGACAGTGCACTCGGCCGCAAGGAATACGAAGCGGCACTCGCCGACCTGCATGTGGAACTGGTGCACCTGCAGAACTGGGTGAAGGCCACCGGCGCCAAGATCTGCATCGTCTTCGAAGGGCGCGACGGCGCCGGCAAGGGCGGCACCATCAAGGCCATCACCGAACGTGTCAGTCCGCGCATCTTCCGCGTGGTGGCGTTGCCGGCCCCCACGGACCGCGAGAAAAGCCAGATGTACATGCAGCGCTACATCCCGCACCTTCCCGCTGCCGGCGAAGTGGTCATCTTCGACCGTAGCTGGTACAACCGCGCCGGTGTGGAACGTGTGATGGGCTTTGCCGACGACAGCCAGGTGGACGTCTTTCTGCGGGCCGTGCCGCTGATGGAGCGCGCCATCGTCGGCTCCAACATCCTGCTGCTCAAGTACTGGCTCGAAGTCAGCCCGGACGAACAGACGCGCCGGCTGGAGCAGCGCATCAAGGACGGCCGCAAGACCTGGAAGCTGACCGACATGGATCTGAAGTCGTACAGCCGCTGGTACGACTACTCGCGCGCCCGCGATGCCATGTTCGCGGCCTCCGACACCGACGTCGCTCCCTGGCATGTGGTGCGCTCCGACAACAAGCGGCGGGCCCGGCTGAACATCATCAGCCACTTGCTCGACGCCGTGCCCTATGAACGGATTCCGGGCAAGAAGGTAACGCTGCCCGCGCGCCAGAAGCGCGGCTCCTACAAGGAGCCGGACTACCCATACCGGTACATTCCCGAGAAGTTCTAGTGCGGCAAGGCCCGGGGCCTTGGCCGCACCGGTAACGGCGCTATTTAACGGCGCTATTCCTTGATCATCGTCTTCTTCCAGTCGCCACCGGACTGCTGGCAATACCAGCCCGTCCAGCGCTCCGGCTGCCGGCCTGCCTGACGCAGTTCGCTGCGCACCTTGCGGCAGCGCTGGCCACTTTCGGTGCGCGTCTTCAGCGGCGTAAAGGTGCCGTCGGTGGCCTTGCTCTTGGCATTGGCGCTGGGATCCAGGTGGAACGGCACGCTCTTGCCATCGTCGGATTCCGACAGCGCCTTGCCGAACTGCGTGGTCAGCTCCGCGGTCTGGTCCTTGTCCAGCGTCCCGATGATCGTCCCGCTCAGGAAATGATCGTAGTACGCATATGCCGGCCAGGCTGCGGCAAGCAGCACGGCCGCGCACAGGCCGCGCCATTGCGAGAAGTGTTTCAAGGCTGCCTCCATGCGGGAATTCCCGGCTATTTCGCGGTGCCCGGTGTGACCGAAACCGCGACTGCCTCAGTATAGACAGCCTGCACGCGGTCGCCCTTCTTGATGTTCTTCATCTGATCGGGATCGTCCACGTGCAGGTCCACCACACGCCCTTTCGGCCCCTTCACCGTCACGGTTTTGGTCTCCTTGTTGACGTTCACGACCTGCGCCACGACCGTGACCTCACGCCCCATCCTTCCGCCCGGTTTGGCGCCCGCCTCCGCGCGTTCCTTGATCTCGCGCTCCTCCATCGATGCCGCGCCACTGCCCTTCTTCAGGCTTAGGGTCAGCGCCTCGGTGTAGTCGATGCTCACCTTGTCACCCACACGCAGCTGGTCGAAGTTGCGCGCATCCTCGCCCACGGTAAGGTCCACAACCTTGCCGGTCTGCGACTTCAGCGTGACCTTGCGCGAAGCCGCGTCGATCGCGGTAATCGTGCCTTTCATCTGCGCCGTGCCACTTGCCGTGGTCGTCCCCTCGCCACGCGTCACGTCGACTTTCACATCCGGCTGGGCGTATGACGCCCCCGACAGACCAAGCAACACAACCGTGGCAACTGCAGCTCGCTTGAACATATAGCCTCCTCTGTTTTACTGGATCGTGTAGCCGCGCCCCTGCATGCAGGCCGAATAAGCGCGGTAGTAAGTATTCATCGCACCCGCCTCCTGTTGCTGGGCGTTGGCCTGGGCGTTGCGCTGGTTCTGCCGCGCGCGATGGCCGCCCGCCATCGTGCCGACGGCCGCGCCGGCTGCCGCACCCTTGCCGGCATCTCCCGCAATGCCGCCGATGACCGCACCACCCACCGCGCCACGCGCGGCACCTCCGACGCGCTCACCGCCGCCTACTGCCGGGCCGCTGGGAGGTGGAGGCGCGGCGGCCACTGCCGCGGGGTCGATGCCGGTATTCGACTTGGCCCATGAATAGCAATAGCCGTCATCCTTTTGCTGCTGTGCCTGGCTTTGCCCCTTTGCCGGGTACGCAATCGGCTTCTGCGCCAGCGCTGGCGGACTCAATGCAATACAGACGCTCGCGCACAGCAGCGCCGCCGGGATCTTGGATCTGGACATGGTTCACTCCTTCGCAGGGCTGGCAGGCATGTTCAGGTTTGCCTGCGGCGCGTTGTCGACGGGCCAGCCTCCGCCGAGCGCGTTGTACAACTGGACCCGCTGGCCGAATTCCGCACCGCGCGCGACAAGCCGATCAGCACGGACAGCAGGTCTTGCCGCACCCGCCACGGACTGGCGGAACTGTTCCATCGATGCCGCGGCCCGCTCGTCGTGGCTCATAGGGCGCCTCCCGTCGGTGCGGCAGGGTCGGGATCGGCATCCTTCGCGGCCTGCTTGGCGAGCTTCTTCTTGCTCTCACGCTCAAGGCCCCAGAAGAACATCGGGATAAAGAAGATCGCGATCACCGTCGCGCCGAGCATCCCGCCAATCACGCCGGTGCCCAGCGACTGCCGGCTCGCCGCCGACGCGCCACTGGCAATGGCAAGCGGAATACAGCCCAGAATGAACGCCAGCGACGTCATGATGATCGGGCGCAGGCGCATCTTGGATGCCTTGACCGCGGCATCGTACGGGCTAAGCCCTTCCTTGACGCGCATTTCCACCGCGAACTCGAAGATCAGAATCGCGTTCTTGGCGGCCAGAGCGATCAGCACGGTCAAGCCGATCTGGAAGTAGACGTCGTTCTCCATACCGCGTAACAGGATGCCCACCAGCGCGCCAAACAGGGCGAACGGCACGGCCAGCAGCACACCAAGCGGCAGTGACCATTTTTCGTATTGGGCGGCCAGGATCAGAAAGACCATCAGCAGCGCGAACGCGAACACCATCGCCGCCGTCGATCCCGCCTTCTTCTCCTCATAAGCCTGCCCGCTCCATGCAAAGCTGTAGCCCTGGCCCAGCACCTCGGCGGCCACTTCTTCCATTGCCTGCAGTGCCTGCCCCGAGCTGTACCCCGGCGCCGCATCGCCGGTAATCTTGGCTGCCGGGAAGTTGTTGAAGCGCGTGACGAGATCCGCGCCGGCTACCCAGCGCGCGGTGGTGACCGCCTTGATCGGCACCATCTCGTTGCGGGAGTTGCGCACGTAGACCTTGTCGATGTCTTCCGGACGCGAACGGTACTCCGGCTCGGCCTGCAGAATCACCTGGAACAGCCGGCTATTCTTGGGGAACTGGCTCACGTACAACGAGCCGAACATCGTTTGCAAGGCAGAGTAGACCTGTTCAACGGGCACACCCTGCGTCTCGGCGCGCTCGCGGTCGAGGTCCACCAGCAGTTGCCGCGAGCGCGTGTTGATCGTCGTGCTGACACCCCGCAACTCCGGCCGCTGCCGCGCCTTGGCGATGAACGCCCGCGTGCGCTCCTCAAGTTGCTGATAGGTGCCGTCGCCGGTGCTCTGCAGCCAGAACTCGAAGCCGCCCGTGGTGCCAAGCCCCGGAATCGACGGCGGATTCACCGGAATCACAAGCCCTTCCCGATACGTGGAAAACTCCTTGTTGGCCTGCGCGATCAGGTCTGCCGCGCTCTCGCCCTTGCCGCGCTCATGGAAACCCTTCAGCGTGATGAACAGCGTGCCGGCGTTCGACTTGTTCTGCGAATCGATCAGGCTATAGCCATCGGGCACCGCAACCGACTTGACCGCCGGCTGCTTCTCGAACCATTCCGCCGCGCGCTTGGACAGGGCACCCGTGCGGTCCAGGCTGGCCGCGTCCGGCATGATCACGGCACCCAGCAGATAGCCCTGGTCTTCCACGGGCAGGAACGACGAGGGAATGCGTATGAACATCAGCACCGCGGCCACGATCAACGCCACCACGATGGCCAGCGAAATGACCGTGCGACGGATCACGCCTTGCACGACCGAGCCATAGCCTTCCACCACGCGATCGAAACTGCGGTTGAACCAGCGGAAGAAGCGGTTCTTTTCGTGGCTGCCCGGCTTGAGCAGGATGGCCGCGAGCGCTGGCGACAACGTCAGCGCCACGACGCCGGACAACAACACGGACACGGCCAGCGTGATGGCGAACTGCTTGTAGAGCTGACCCGTGATGCCCGACAGAAACGCCACCGGAATGAACACGGCCAGCAGCACCAGCACGATGGCGATCACCGGCCCGCCCACCTCGTCCATTGCCGCCTTCGCCGCCTCCTTGGGCGGCATATGGAATTCCATCATGTTGCGCTCGACGTTCTCGATCACCACGATGGCGTCATCCACCACGATCCCGATGGCCAGCACCATGCCGAACAGCGTGAGCATGTTCACCGAGAAACCGAATGCGGCCATCGCCGTGAACGTGCCGATGATCGATACCGGCACCGCCAGGATCGGCACCAGCGTGGCGCGGAAGCTCTGCAGGAACAGATACACCACCAGAATCACCAGGATCACGGCGTCGCGCAGCGTATGCACGACCTCGGTGATCGATTCCTGCACGAACTCCGTGGTATCGAGCGCAATCTCGTACTCCAGGCCCGGCGGGAACGTTTTCTTGGCCTCCTCCAGTGTCTTGCGCACCTGTCCGGCCACGGCCAGTGCATTGGCCCCCGGTTGCTGATACACGGCAAGCAGCGTGGCGGTCTTGCCCTGGTAGCGGCTGCGCAGCGAATAGTCCTTCGAGCCAAGCTCCGCACGGCCGATATCCTTGAGCCTTACCAGCGCCGCATCGCCCGACGCCGCCCGCAGGATGATGTTTTCGAATTCCTTCGGTTCGGTCATGCGGCCCTTGGTGGTCACCGGGAACGTCTGCTTGACCGGCTCCGACGTGGGTGACTGGCCAATGCGGCCCGCCGAGAACTGCTCGTTCTGGTTGGACACGGCGGTCTTGACGTCCTCTGCCGTGATGCCAAGTTGCGCCATGCGGTCCGGCTTCAGCCAGATCCGCATGGCGTAGTCGGGTGTGCCGAAGATGGCCGACTGGTTGGCGCCCGGAATACGCTTGAGCGCATCGAGGACGTAGATACTCGTGTAGTTGTCGACAAAGGTCTGCGGATAGCTGTTGTCAGGCGAGTAGACCGCGATCACCATCATGAACGCCGACGATCGTTTTTCCACGGTCACGCCCTGCTTGGTCACCGCATCGGGCAGCGTCGGCAGCGCCAGGTTGACGCGGTTCTGCACATCGACCTGTGCCAGCGACGGGTCGGTGCCGATCTCGAAGTACGTGGTCAGCGTCACGTTGCCCGTCGACGAACTGGTGGACGACATGTAGAGCATGTTGTCCGCGCCGTTCACCTGCTGTTCGATCGGCGCGGCCACGTTCTGCGCCACCACTTCGGAGCTGGCGCCGGGATAGGTCGTCGACACCGTGATGCTGGGTGGCGTGATATCGGGAAACTGGGCAATCGGCAGATTGAACAACGCCACCAGCCCGCCGACGACGATGATGATCGACAGCACCGATGCAAAGATCGGCCGGTCGATGAAGAAATGGGACAGCTTCATGACGCGGCACCCTTGCCCGCTCCGGTGGCCGCGGGAGCCGCGGGCCGTGGGGCCGGTGGCGGAGTGGGTGAACTCGGCGCATTGGGCGCATTGGCCGGCGGCGCGGCGTTCGTGGCCGGGTGCGGCGCCGCCGCCACGGGCTTGAGCGGTGCACCGGGCACCAGCCGTACCGATCCATCGACGATCACGGTATCGCCGTCACGCAGACCGGACAGGATCACCCAGTTGCCCTGTGACCACTCTCCAACATCCACCACGCGCGACTCGGCCTTGTTGTCCTTGCCCACGAGCCAGACGGACTGGCCGCGCTGGCCCTGCACCACCGCTTCCTGCGGCACCGTGATGGCGCGCGTGCGCAGCGCGCCGAGCACGCGCACCCGCACGAACTGCCCCGGCCGCAACATGCCCTGGGTATTGGGCATTTCCGCGCGGATCAGGTAAGTACCGGTATCCGAGTTGAACGATGCATCGGCAAAGGCGATGTGGCCGCGCTTGGGATAGACGGTGCCGTCGGCCAGCACGATCTCCACCTCCATCGCGCCACGGTCCGGCAGCTTCAGCGTGCCGGCGGCGGACTGCGACTGGAACCCAAGCACTTCGTTTTCCGACAAGCTGAAATTGATCCAGATGGGATCGAGCTTGGCCACATACGTCAGCAAGCTGTTCGACGCATCAATATACGAACCGACCTGTTTCTTGGCATAGCTGGACAGGCCATCGACCGGCGATGAGATCGTCGTGTAGCCGAGGTTGAGCTTCGCGTTGGTCACATTGGCCTTGGCGGCTTCCACCGCGGCGGCCGCGGCCTGCTCCTGCCCGGTGGCGTCGTCCAGGTCTTTCTGGCTCAGGGCGTTCCTGGCTGCCAGCGGCCGCACACGCGCCAGGTTTGCGCGCGCGGTTGTCAGCCGCGCCTGTTGCTGGGCCAGTTCGGCCTGCGCGGCGTCAAGCGCGGCCTGGAAGGGCTTCTGGTCCATGCGAAACATGACTTGCCCGGTCTTGACCAGCGAGCCTTCGGTGTACAGCCGCTGCTCCAGGAAGCCGTTGACGCGCGCGCGGATTTCCACCTGTTGCGAGCTTTGCGTTTCGCCGACGTATTCGTACGTGATCGGCACATCGCGCGGCGCCACCTTGACGACGCCCACCTCACTGACCGGCGGCGCGGCGGGCCCCTTGGCCTCCTGCTTGTGGCAAGCGGACAACGCCAGTATGGCCAGGACCGGCCATACCCAACGCCCGCGCATGGATTTCAGACCGCTTGCCATCGTCGTATCTCCCGCTCGCGCCAGCCGTTGGCCGGGCAGTGCCTGTGCCATTCCCCGCCGCTACCCGTTGCCCGCTATCTGAAGCGCTCCCGCAGGACCATTGCATTGATCTTGTGGCCGTTCCAGAACACGCCGTGGATACGCGATACCAACGGCTGCAATGCCGCCAGATCGATCGTGTTGAAGACGAGCGTCATCGACGGCCGTGTGCCGTCGCCCTCCTGGCGCTCGATCTCGTCGACCGGCGGAAAACCGTAGCGTCCCAGGAATTCCTTCACCTGCTCCTCGGTGGTATCGGGATGGAGGTTGGAGAGCATCAATAGCGCCATTTGCCGGTCCTCCTTGTCAGCTTGCAGGCCACGTCATGCGACGGGGTATTCACACCCGCGCCGGTTTCCTGCCTGATAAGAGTGTGCCTGCTGGGGCCTGAATGACAATTGGACCAAGGACCAAAGGCATGGGGCTATGGCATCACGCTGCGCACCAGATCGATGAGCTGGCTGGCGTCGAACGGCTTGCGCAGATAGCCGACCGCGCCCAACGCCAGCGCCTTGTCGCGCGCCTCCGGCACCTCGTGGGCGGTGATGAAAATCAGCGGGAGCGCCAGGCCGGCGAGTTGCTGCTGCACCTCCAGGCCGTCCATGCCGGGCATGCAGACATCCAGGATCACGCAGCCGGGCCGGTAGGCTGGCTGGCCCTGCACCCGAATCAGGAAATCGGTGCCGCTGGTGAACGTGTCGACCGTAATCCCCGCGGCGCGCAGCAGCCTGGACGTCGATCGCGCCACTGACGCATCGTCGTCGACAACCGCCACGAATTTTCCGGTAGCACCCATTTGCACGTTGCGCAGCCGATGATAAGCACGTATGTGCTTAGGCTACGAAACCCGTGCGGTGGGCGATATTGGCCCATAGTCCCATCGGCGGCACGCGCAACCGTGCCGCCGCACCGCTCAGGCGGCGGTGTTTGCCACCATGCCCATGCGGTCGGCAATGCGAACCAGCGCGGGCAGCGAGTCCACTTCCAGCTTCTGCATGACGTGGGCGCGATGAACCTTGATGGTCTTCTCGACCGTGCCAAGACGATTGGCAACCTGCTTGTTCCGGCAACCCGTGACGATCCACGCCAGAACTTCGCGCTCGCGCGGCGTCAGGCGGTCTACCTTCTTCTGCAGGTCCCGCAGTTCACGCGCCTGGGCAAACTTGCTCGCGGCGCATTCACAGCCCCTGGCTACCGCGCCCAGCAACTGCACGTCGGAAACCGGCTTTTGCAGGAAGTCGATGGCGCCGGCCTGCATCGTCAGCACCGCGCTGGCCACATCGGCGTGCCCGGTGAGGATGATGACGGGAATGCGGCTGCACAGCGCCTGCTGCAGGTCGATACCGCTGATGTCCGGCAACTGGAGGTCCAGCAGCATGCAGCCTGGCGCGCTCTCCAGGTCGGCCTCCTCCAGGAACTGGCTGGCGGACGCAAACCCCGATGTGAAATATCCGTGCGCACCGAGCACGCGGCCCAGTGCCCGTCTCACACTGTCATCATCGTCGACGATATAGACCGTGGTCCTGGTTGCAAGCATGGCAAGGCTACCTCCTGGAGGTTGCGGTGCGGAGTCGGGAAGCCATCGCAGCCGGCACATGATGCTGTGCCGTGGCGGATGTCTCGCTGCGCAGCAGGCATTCGAACGTCATGCCCCGGTCACTGTTGCGGATCGCGCGCAGACGGCCGCCATTGCGCTCCATCAGTGCACGACTGAACGACAGCCCAAGCCCCATGCCTTTCGGCTTGGACGAGAAGAACGGGCGAAAGATGCGGTCGAGGTCTCCTTCGGCCACACCGCAACCGTTGTCGCGCACCGCCAGCCTGAGCTGGCCATCGTGCGCGAACGCGGTGACCGATACATGGCGGGTGTCCTCCGCCTGCACTGTCTCCACGGCATCCAGCGCATTGACCAGCAGGTTGAGCAGCACGAGCTGGATTTCCATCGGGTCACCCATCGCTCGCGGCAGCGCCTGGGCCGCCGCGCCCTGCACCGCGACGCCGCGCGCCCTGGCTTCGTCATGCACCAGCTCCAGCGCGCGCGCGATCACGTCACCGATATGAAACGGCACCAGGTGCGGCGCCTCGCCGCGAATCAACGCGCGCACGCCCTTGACGATGTCGCTCGCGCGCGAGGCATCGCTGACGATGTCGTCAAGAATCTCCCGGATTTCGCCCTGCGCCGGCGTGCCCGACATCAGATACTCGCGCGCCGCCTGGGCATTGCTGGTGATGGCCGTGAGTGGCTGGTTCAGTTCATGCGCCAGGGAACCAGCCAGCTCGACCATGCCGGGACGGCTCGCAATGCCGGACAGCGGGCTGGTATCCACCACACGCAACGCATCGCCACGACGGCGCCGCGTCGTCGCCCTTGGCAGGGCGATGAACGTCAGGGCGGCGGACGCGCCCATCAGTAACAGCGGTATCCATCTCATGGCGACGAGCGCTCAGATATCGAGCTTGCTGATCTTGGTGCCTTCCAATGACAGGTTGGCCATCAGCCCGGCGTTGGTCAGCATGAAACCAATAATCGGCGCGCGCGCGGTATTGGTATCGATCTGCCCATTGGCACCGATGGTCGCCAGCGCGATCGATCCGTCCACGCCCGCCGTCCAGCCCTTGCTCGCCTGGAAGCTCCGCAATGCATCGTCGGTCATGAACATCAGGATCAGCGCCTTGGACTGTGCCCCGGCCAGCAGGCCGAACTGCGCGCTCGTGGTGCGGTAGTAGCCCACCGAGGCATTGTTGACCCGGAGCGCTCCTTCCCCATATTCCGCGCCGACGATGAAGCCGCCGGCAAGGATCTTTGGAAACACCAGAATGCCCTTGGCCTGCTGGGCAAGGCCCTGCGCGGAACTGGCCGAGGTAAACAGCTTGCTCATGGTGCCGTCAACGCCGGCATCGATTTCGCGCCGTTTGGCCGCTGCATCGCTACCGGAAGTATTGGTGGTGCAGGCCGCCAGGACGGGTGCCACTGACAAGGAAGACAGGCTAATGAACAGCCGTCGATTCATGATGCTCTCCCTGTGAGTGCGGGAGTCGGTCAGGGGAAATGAATGGCCCTGCCACGGCGCATGGACGATTGCAGCGCCGGCAAGTCAAATGCATCCCTGTATAGACCTACCCCACGCTAATGCGATTGATCCTTATTGCTTTATCTGCATTCTGTGTGAATGCCATATCAAGTTAGGTCGGCGGCCTACCGATTGCAATCTTTACTTTGCGCCTTGTGTAAAACCTAAAGACAGCAGAAGAAAATTGCATTTCACTTTTCTTAATATTTGAATGCGGCATCAACAAGCGTCCTGAGCGTTACTTGAGCCGATGCTTGTCATAAAAAATAAAACTCGCCGCGATGGCATTGAGCCATGCGGCGAGTCGAGTCAATCCAGCCAGCATCCGGCGGATGGCCCGCCGGATACCGCCTCGCGTCGATAGTAATTGCGCTTACTGTGTGCTCGCCGAGGTGATGGGCTGCAGAAGTTCGGGCGCCACCTTGGTCCATCCCGCGCCGGGATCGAACGTATCGATGGCCGCGGCGCGTGCATTGGTATCGCGCCCCAGATCACGCTCATAGACCTGTCCGTCATGGCTGACCATGAAGCTTTTGAATCCCGTATCGCCATAGCGCGCGGGCCATGCCAGTACCGCAAAGCCGCCGAACAGTTTGCCGTTGACCAGATAGGTGTACTTGCCACCGGGCGCCGTCGCGCCCTGTCCATTGAGTAACTTGTAGCGATATCCGTTATAGCCATCCGATGCACTGCGATGACTCGTGACCGCATCGATGAATGCCGGGCCGAGCGGGCTTTCCGGCTCACCAGGCTTGGTCGGCCAGTAGAGACCGTCCTTCTTGCCCGGCGTGCTGACCAGCTTGCGCGCATAGACCAGTAAGCCATTGCCTTCATGATTGCCGAGCGCATATTCATGCTGCGCATCGTAGATGGCCAGCATGGTCTGGATCGTCGACAATTCGTTCCTGCCAATACGCCGCAGCCGGATTTCCTGGATACCCGCCTGCGCATCGAATTGCCAGCGTCCGTTCGTTGCGACCAGCGGAATCGGCAGCGTCCAGCCGTCGTTGCCCACCGCGATACGCGCGTGCTTGTCGTCCGACTTGACCACGCTGTGCGACTGGCTCCATGCCGTCAGAAATCGGTATCGCAGATCCGCCCCAAGCGGCGGAATCATGCGTCGCGCGGATGAGCCAAGCAGCGCCGTTATTGCAGCATCGTCGCTGGAGGCCACTGCGCTGCCAAACGCATTCATCGCGGCTTCTGGCGTGTCAAATGCCTTCTGCGCCTGCGCACCCGTCGCCAGCACCAGGCCAAGCACGAGCGGCAGGATTGCGCGCCCGATGCGCGGCCGCAGGATTCCGGTCAATGCGCGCATGCATGCCACCTTGTGGTTATCATCGCCGAGCCCCATCACCGACGGCCGCCACCACGGCCGCCTCCGCCACCACCGCCAAAGCCGCCACCTCCGCGTCCGCCGCCTCCGCTGAAGCCGCCACCGCCGCCGCCACCGCCGCGATGGCCCGCGCTCTGTCCGCCGCTGAAGCCGCCGCCACCCGCGGAG